>JAKBAG010000015.1 GCA_021809235.1 Acidobacteriota bacterium | reverse complement strand
AATGGCCAGACAGACACCCTGCAGGTTCCGATTGACCCTGCAATTGCGGCCATTCTGGCGCGCTACCCGCTTCCCAATTTGCCCACCGGAGCCTACGGAGCGGAGACCTTCGCCACCTCGTCAAAGGTCATCACAAATGCCAACCAGTTTTCCGTGCGCATCGACGAGCAGCTCTCCGACAAAACCCAGCTTATGGGGCGATATGTCTGGGACCATCTGACCGGCCCAACCACCAATCCGGATCAGACCACGATTGATCCGGCATTTGGCGTGCAGTATGTCGATCATCAATCGAATGGAATCCTGAACCTGCGCCATGAGGTTTCTCCGCATTTCACCTTCAGCACCTCGCTCAGTGCTACCCGCACCACACCCGGATTTCCAACCCCGGACCACACCGATCCGGCGGTCAAGTTTCTGGATGGCTCCTTTGAGCCCTTTGACTCTGCGGCTGGATCCGTGATGAGTGCCTTTGGCAATCTCTTTCAAGGCCAGCAGTCCTTTACATGGACACGCGGGACCCATCTGGTGCAGTTTGGCGGAGAAGCACGTCTGAACCGCGATACTACCTATTTCGGCATCAGTCCCAACGGAGAATACGACTTCGGTGGCGGTACCGCATACTCGCCAGTCTTCATTCCATCGGCCAGCGGACAGCACAATGTCCTGCCCGGGCAGCCGTTGCCGGATACGCTCAGCAGCTTTCTGGTCGGCAGCCCGTTCCAGTACACCGTGGCAGTGGCACCACCGTACTTCTCGAACGGAACCCACATTGGTCCGGCGGCAATTAACCGCAATGCGTGGGCCATCTACGCGCAGGATACCTGGCGTATGGCACCCACGGTTACCCTCGACTACGGCCTGCGCTGGGAGCTGTACACGCCCATCTCGGAGCGGGCGCATCGCACCTCCGGCCTGAGCTTTACCCCGACAAGCGGCGGCGGCATCCAGCAGCAGTATGTGATCAATCCGCAGCCGGGCTATCGCTTCCAGAAGAATGGCTTTATGCCACGCGTACAACTGAGCTGGGCTGCTCCACACGGCTTTCAGGTGCATGCCGGCGGCAGCATCACCGTGATTCCGCCCAATATCTGGCAGGATAACTTCCTCACCGGTTCCACGCCGTTTGTCGTCTATCCGCGCCTAACCTCGGCCTCCGGCGCGCCCATTGCCTACGGCTATCAGATCACGCCGAATGAACTGCCCAATGTCTATACACCGCAGGGAGCCAATATCTTTGCCAATGGCAATACCAAATCCGTACCGGCCAATACCGTGATGGACCTGAACCGATATGAGCAGGATCTGGCCGCGCTGACACCTTCCGGTGCCGTG
The DNA here is from genome assembly GCA_021809235.1 of Acidobacteriota bacterium. Lineage (GTDB taxonomy): Bacteria > Acidobacteriota > Terriglobia > Terriglobales > Acidobacteriaceae > Acidicapsa. Next base: position 19,762 of record JAKBAG010000015.1, on the reverse strand, counting down.
GCACCGCTGGCGCTGAGCTCCATCTACCCCAAATTCGGAAACGCCTGGCTCTACTTGTGGACACTGGGCCTGGAACGCAAGATCGGGGACCTTGTGGCGGATGCAGCGTATGTGGGTTCTGCCGGATCGCATCTGCCGAGGGAAAGCTTTCCCAACGCCTACCCCGGAGCAGATCCGGTGGAGGCTCCTTACACTACCTTCGATAGCAACGGGAATATTCTGGGTGGCTTTGGCTTCGAGCAGGTGATCACCAATACCTCGCACTCCACCTATCACGCGCTGCAGACCTCTCTGCAGGGAACCATCGCTCATGGTGGACCTGGGATACAGGCAGGGTACTCCTGGTCCAAATCCATCGATGACACCAGTTCAGTGACCGGCGGATTCATCTCCGGCGGAACCGGCGCCGTCGCTCCCGCATTTCCGCAGAACCCCACGAATACGCATCTGGAAAAAGGTCCGTCCACCTTTGACGTGACGCACAGCTTCACACTCAGCGTTGCCCAGGATTTGCATCTGCAACAGATTGGCTTCCTGCATCCGGTACCCCGCGGGGTGACCGAAGGCTGGGAACTGCTGAGTATCTCCAGCATCTCCAGCGGGCTTCCTTTCACGGTTCTCTCCGGAATTCAGCAGACCGGGTATGGTTCGAACGGGGTGGACCGGCCCGATCAGATCGGCAAGCCCAACCTGTCCACGGCACGCAAGAAGCGGGAGGATTACTTTGGTCTGGGACCGGACAATGCGTCCTATTTCTCGATTCCAATTCACATTCCCGGCGGCACAGGCCCCAATCAGGGACGTTTTGGCACGCTGGGCCGGAATACCTTCCGCGGACCGGCCTACTACGACTTCGACTTTGCCCTCATCAAAGACACTCCGTACGGTCATCGGCGCAGTGGCGTGGAACTGGTGGATCTGCAGTTCCGGGCAGAGTTCTTCAACCTCTTCAACATTGTGAACATGGGTCTGCCTGCCAACACGATCAACGGAGCAGGCTTTGGCGTAATCAGCAAGACGGCCGGCACGTCCCGCCAGATTCAACTTTCGCTCAAGCTGATTTATTAGAGTGGTTGACCTGGGGTCAGTGAAATCGGTCGGTCTTATGGGCGGTGCACCCATTCGGCGTTGCGAGTGTGCGCCAAAGCCTGTCGGATGGGTCGGTCTTCTCTACTTGGACGCTGCCAGGGGATTGCGCCAGTCAATTGCCGTCGGATCTAGCCCGGACGGTGACCACGCCTGCACCACGGCAGCACCCACGCGGCCAAGCGTCTTCTCTGCCTGGTTGTCGCCGGTCCAGCGCTGGTCCTGATTCTGCTGCGTGAACGCAGCAATCACGATAGGGCCTGCCTTGGTTGCGATGACGGCCACATCATTGCGCACCGCGTCCAGAGCCCCGGTCTTGTTGCCAATGGCAGAGCCAGCCTCGCTGGTGTCGAGCGTCTCCAGATACCGGGGCAGCCCGTCCCGATCCTGCTGCTGGCGAAGCATGCCCAGCATCGCGCCACAGATAGGTCCATCCCCGGGCCTGACAGGCCCATCGGTCAGATCCAGGCGGCACTCGACCAGCCGCTCCATGATCGCAGCCATCTCGCGCGCCGTCGTCTTCCCCAGTCCGAACTTCGGCTGATCCGCAGGCATGGGGCCGGTCGCTGGGCGAAATACCTTCTTGTAGAGCCAGGTTTGCTTCAATCCGGCGGCAACGATCGTTGCATCGATCTTTTCCAGACCAAAGCGATCGATTGCCATATTTGTCGCCGTGTTGTCGCTGACGACCACCATCAGCGTCAACACGTCCCGCAACGTGAGGGTCAGAGGGGTGTCCAGATCGTAGAGCACTCCGGATCCCGGTGCGCGATTGTCCGGGGTCAGCACAAGCTTTTCCTCCAGATTCGCGCGCCCGGCGCGTATCTCCTCTGCAGCATGCAGCAGAATCGCAAGCTTGATGACCGATGCCGTCTGTACGGGCGTATCGGCGTGGAGAGCAGCCGTGCGCCCGGTCTTCAGATTCGAAGCAAAGACAGTCAGCTCGCCTTTATGCCCGGTCGCAATCGCCTCCAGCCGCGCCTCCAAAGCCGCATCCTCCTGCATGACATCCGGAAGCGCGCGTTCCTGTCCGCCTGCCGTCGGCTGGTGGAATTCAGGTTGCGCAGCGAAGATACCGCTCCCAGCCAGGATCAGCAGGGCAAACGGAATGAGAGTGCAAGACACTTTCCGCAGAATCATACCCACAGCATACGCGCAGTTTTCCGATTGGAAAGCGGCCAGGGGCCTATCGCCGGGCAAAGGTGAGCGAAGCCGAGTTGATGCAGTAGCGCAAACCAGTAGGACGGGGTCCGTCTGGAAAGACGTGTCCAAGGTGCCCCCCGCAGCGGGCACAGGTGACTTCAATCCGGCGCATGCCGTAGCTCAGATCCTCATGCTCCACGATTCTGTCACTTTCGGCGGGAAGAAAGAAACTTGGCCAGCCGCAACCGGAGTCAAATTTCGCGTCGCTGTTAAACAGGAGAGCATCACAGCCGGCGCAGTGATAGTTGCCGGTGTCATGATGATGCGTGAGCGCACCGGTAAACGGTCTTTCCGTGCCCTTTTCGCGAAGCACATGATACTGCTCCGGCGTCAGCCGGGCACGCCATTCGGCCTCCGTACACTGCATTTCCGGTTTGTTCTCAGCCATTGCCTCACTCCTGTACAGTCGCTGGATGCCCTGCCTGCCGGGGCGATTTTCAGTGTATCGCACCTCGGATTGTGCATTTTTCAGGCATTTTTCGCTCTGCTGATTCGGAGCAAACCGATTTTTAATGCCAGTTCTTAGCTTGGTGCGTTAATGTGTTGAGCATCAGGATTTGTCGGGGGACAATCATTTGGGGAACCTAACCAGTGCGGTAGCCATTCACACGGCGGAAGAGGCGATGATTCACGAGCTTCAGGCAGGCTCGGAAGATGCCTTTGCCTGGCTGATTACGCGCTATCATCAACCGATCTACAGTCTTCTGGCCCGCACTGTACGCGACCCCGCTGATGCCGCCGACCTGACGCAGGAAGTCTTTGTGAAGGTCTTCCGTGGCATCGGCGGATTCCACCAGGAATCCTCTCTGCATACCTGGATTTATCGCATTGCCCTGCATGAAGGGCTGAACCAGCGCCGCTGGTGGTCCCGGCACAAGCAGCAGGAGATCACGCTCGAGACAGAAACCTGCTACGGAGAGGGCGACGAACCACTCCTGCTGAAGGACATGCTGGAAGATCCGGCTGAGAAGCCAGACGAAATGCTCTTCCAGCGTGAAGCGCGGGAGCGGCTGGAGTCGGCACTGCTAAAGGTGGCAGAGCCCTATCGCATGGCAGTGCTTCTGCGCGATGTGGAAGGCTTTTCCTATGAAGAGATTGCGGAGATGCTGGCCGTCAATGTGGGAACCGTCAAGTCCCGGCTGGCCCGCGGTCGCAACCAGTTGCGGCAGGTACTGCTGCGCACCATGCAGGCCAATTCGCCGGCTCAGACACGTTCCATCTGCGCACAGGAGGCATCATGATCCCCCCGGATTCCTGCGCCGAAATTCGCAGCTCCATCCCGGATTACCTCGATGGCTCACTCGACGGCCGCCGGATGCAGTCCATGCGCCGCCACATCGACGCCTGTGCAGCCTGTGCCGCTGAGTTTCAAGAGCAGGAGTCTCTGCTGCGGGCTCTTTCGTCATTGGGACCGGTTCGCGGGCCACGTCAGGCCCCGCGCGACCTGACGCTACGGATTCGCGTCGCTTTGGAGCAGGAACGGCTAGTCCGGCTTCGCAGCCAACTTCCAGCACGCAAGATTGCGTGGAAACTGGCCTGGACCAACAGCATTGGGCCTTTTCTCTTTCAGCTGTCCACGGGTTTAGCCAGCGCGGTCGTTCTGCTTGGCTCGGTGGCCCTGATGGTTGGTCTCTTTGCCAGGCCTGAGAAGGCAAGTGCTTTCGATGAGCCGCTCGGGGATGCCTCAGCGCCACATCTGCTCTACCAGTTGCCCGCCGTGGCCAACGATGATTCGATTCAGAATGCCAGCACTCCGGTGGTAGTGGAGGCTTATATCAATCCGGATGGGCTGGTCTACGATTACCGAATCGTCTCCGGCCCTCAGGACGCGCGCACCCGCTCGGCGGTGGAGGATCGGCTGCTATTCAGCATCTTTGAGCCAGCCCGGATCTTTGGCAAGCCAGTTCGCGGGCTGGCGGTCATTTCCTTTGCGGATGTGGCTGTTCACGGCTAGCCGCTCCGGATCGGTCCGATCCGCGGTATCCGCTGAACCCGATCCGGAAGTACCGGATCAGGGCTGCTCCATCACCCAGTCCCACTCTCTGCCAGCCTGTTGCAACATGGCATCATGATCCGATGCCAGCACATAACCCTGCTGCTCCAGGTGATCCAAAGCACGCGTATACTCGGCCAGATAAGCCTCACGACTGGCATAGCGGCTCAGGATCGACCGACGTGAATCTCCTGCGACCCGGGCCTGGGCAGGTGTGCGCTGGAATGGAACGAAGGAGCCCAGAAACGGCAATCGTTCCGTTGCTGCTCCAATCGCAGGCGACCGCAGATTCCATCCGGTATAGGTTCCAAGCGGGGCATCCAGCTCCGGCAAGCGAATCCCGCCAAGATCATTGCCATCGGCATCCACCTGCGGCACGAGTGCCGGATATTCCCCGGTGATGCGAGGCGGTTGAAGATCCAGAATGCCGGCGGCTGCGCGAGGGCCAAAGTCCAGTTTCCATCCCTCGGCCATCGTTGTGGGTGGGTGCAGTCCCGGGATCGCGGGGAAATGGAGCTGGCTCCGGCTCACCAGAGTTCCTGCTGCCAGGGTTGGATAGCGACTGGGCGGGGGTTGTGCTCCACTGCGGACCCAGTTATCCATGTTAGCCACCATCGCACGCCAGAACCAATGGATGGGCAACGGGCTCATCCACTGCTGGCTGCTCAAGGGCCCTACGCCGCGCCTGGGCGGAAACGGCCCCGAGAAGTGCTGCAATCCGGCATAGAAGTAGATCCGCACCTCCGGTCCGGGAGGTTGATCCCGGCGACCGTCTGCCGTGGTGTGCGTCAGCGACTCGGCGCGACTCCAGTACTCATGGGATGTATTGGAAAAGAAGATTCGGGGGGCCACGCCGGCTGCTCTGGCCCTGTCCAGGAGTCCTCGCGGCGGTGCTGCCGGGGTGAGTGGGTCCCGTTCCGGAAGATCGGTGTAGGGAAAGACATCGGTGGGCCAGTCAATCGATGAGCTTGGCTCCGCATCCCGCGATGGCTGGGCAAAGCGCACGTTGAAGCTACCGCGACCTGCTCCGGCGACGTGCGCCAGAACTCCATCGAGCGCCTGCCTGCCCTGTTCATCTGCGTTGAAGCCCTCGTAGACAAAGTCCCGCAGGAAGCGGCCGCACTGCGAGATGCCGGCTGCGTAGACCCGCTGCACCGGAGCCAATGCGCCAGGATTGTGCTTGCTCCAGGAGGCGAAATCCCGGACGGCAGCAAATCCCAGCCCGGCCACCACCGGATTCTGCACAACATAGACCAGTTCATAAATTCTGCCGGGCTGGAATCCTCCTTCCAGATGTATGTATCGATCGCTGGCCACCAGTTTTCCATTCACCGTATGGGCAAAGCTCCACTGCGTCCGGGGAATCACCTGCCGCTTTCCGTGATAGCTGTCGCGTACGGTCAGCTGATTCCGTGCATCAGCAGGGTCAGCCACGGGATACTCCGTACCGCCCATGCGGTCCACGATCACGTGCCCCAACGAAATCTCGGACTCCGTGCGCCAGGGGGTGTAATCATCGCGCAACAGGCCCTGAATCGGCTTGCCTTCGTCCGTTGCTACGGGGGCATCCAAGGCCAGTCGTCCGGGAGCACGCTCCACATCCCACTGCCAGCCGAGGGCAGCAAAGGTCACTCCCTGCCGAAAAAGCCATTCATCGCCCATCTGCGAAGCGACCGAGGGCGCGCCTGTTCCGCCGTCGATCAACCCGAGCAAACCTGTGCCGCCCCGGTTGGGAATCTCCAGCAGCAGGGAGCCATTGCTTCCCTGCAGGGGACGAAGAAGGAGCAGGTCGGCAGCAAACTCGACCTGCCCCTGCGCATTTCGCGATGCCTTGTCCAGATCCACAATGCCACGGTTCGCCTCTGCCTCCGGACGCACCGCGAAGTAGACCCGGGCGCGAATCCGCTCGACCGGGGGATTGGACCCGGGAATCCTGCTTCTCTCGATGACCTCCACCCGCTGCACCCGCGCCTGCAGCGGAGTGGCAACCATCAGCATCCAGACCATCTCGAGGAAACAAAGTGCGGCTGCGGTCAAAATTCGCTCAGCCACCAGCGTACGGAACCGATCCTTGCGATTTTCTATTGGCTGCATGCGCTGCTGCGCCTCCATGCAACGTGAGTATACGCATCGAGTGGCGTAGTACAGTGAGAAAATCATGCTGAATCGCCGCCAGTTTGTCTCTGCCTCCGGACTGCTTCTGCCTGCGCTCGCCGCAGCGCCCGCTTCGCTGGCTGAAACCGCAACATCCGCATTGCCCCCGGCATATCTGCAACTGCCAAACCGCAGCAGCGAGGCCCATCCCATTTCCCTGACCGAACGCGAACAGCGCTATGAGCGTGCGCAGGAAAAGATGCATGCAGCCGGACTGGATGCCATCGTGCTGGCAGGAGGCACCTCACTGGTCTACTTCACCGGCATCCACTGGTGGAACTCCGAGCGGCTGTTTGTCTGTGTCCTGCCCCGTACCGGAGCTCCGTTCTACGTGGCGCCGGCATTTGAGGAGGAGCGGGTTCGGGCGCGAATGGCCGAAGCTCCGGGCGGACATTTTTCGCGCGTCTACACCTGGCAGGAGCAGGAGAATCCCTATATGCTGGTTGCCCGGGGACTGGCCGAGATGGACCTGCGCACCGGACATCTCGGCATCGAGGAGCGGATGCCTTTTGTCTTCTCCGACGGGATTCGCAGCGCTGCTCCCGGCTTCACGCTGAGCAGTGCCACGCCGGTCACCGCCGGATGCCGTTCGATCAAGTCTCCGGCTGAACTGGCGCTGATGCAGTTAGCCAACGAGGTCACGTTGGCTGTCTATCGCGCCACCTGGCGATCCATTACGCCCGGCGTGACCAATCGCCAGATCACCGACTGGATTGCTGCAGCCTATGCGCGATGCGGATTTCCAGGGGAAGCCAGCTGCCAGGTGGATGCCTGGACAGCACTGCCGCACGGCGCGCCCCAGCCCCAGACGATCCATGAAAACAGCATTGTCATGCTGGACGATGGTTGCATCGTCCAAGGTTACCAGTCCGATATTACCCGGACCTTCGTGGTGGGCAAAGCCACGGATCGCATGAAGCAGGTGTTTGCGATTGTGCACCGTGCCCAGAGTGCGGCTCTGGCAGCGGCGCGCCCCGGAGTAGCGTGTGGAGAGGTGGATGCCGCGGCGCGGAAGGTAATTACCGATGCCGGCTTTGGTCCTGGATACACCTTCTTCACGCATCGGGTTGGACATGGTATCGGAATGGATATGCACGAGTGGCCCTATCTGGTACAAGGCAATCCTCTTCCGCTTGCCGCCAACATGACGTTTTCCGACGAGCCCGGAATCTATCAGCGCGATGCCTTCGGTATCCGTCTGGAAGACGACATGCACATTACCGAAGACGGTGCCCGACTGTTTACGCCGCAGTCGCCCTCGATAGAGCAGCCCTTCGCCACAGGCTGAGGGATTCCGGTTTCCCTCGCCGCACCGAATGGACTAGACTCGGGGGGTGATGTTGCACTCGTACACGTCCCGTCTTTTCGCGCGGATGGCCGCTCTCAGTCTGGCTCTGGCCATCCTGACTCAGCTACCCGTTGCGGCACAGTCCAGCTCTTCCAATCCTGAAGCAGCACAGGATGCGGCGGCGCAGGGAGCATCCTTGTCCTCATCGGGCATGCCGACCGGCAAGCTTGCCTACAAACGGGAAAAGTCTCCGTCTCTCGTAGATCCGGATGGGCCTTCCATTTCGCTGACCACCTCGGAGACGGTCTTTACCATGGCTGCCGCGCTCAACTCCTGCGGCTACAACGATGGGCTTCCGGACAGTGAACCGATCCGCATGGAGATCCGCAACGCGGTCCAGAAGGTGCTGGTTTCCAGCGAATCCGCCCGGGGAAAGCGCGACAAGGTGTGCCTGTTCATCCAGCAGCACAACATGACCGGAACGATACGGGACATCACGCAATACATCTCCCTGGCGCTCTACCTGACCCCTCCGCCGGAGCTGGAGACCTCAGTGGAACTGACGGATATGCCTCCGGATGCCACCCAGGTTGTGGATATTCTTCCCGCGCTGCGGGACTTTGCGGCGGCGGTGGATCTGCACGGTCTATGGCTGATTCACCACCACGATTACGACCTGATCTCGGCCAGCCTGCATGACAGCCTGACCAAGATGATTCTGAATACCAGTTACTATCTGAAGATGCCGGTTCCCGGCTATGACGGCCGCCGATTCCTGGTTGTTGTGGAGCCGCAGCTTTCGCCCAACACCATCAACGCACGCATCTATGGCGCTGACTATGTGGATATTGTTTCCCCCCGCCATGGAGTGATTCCCATGAGTGAGGTGCGCCACACGTATCTGCATTACCTGATTGAGCCGCTGCTGCTGCAGCGCCGCGACTCCATGGATCGCTTCGTTTCGCTGCTCAAGCTGGTTCAGGATGCGCCTATCGACTACCAGTACAAGAGCGATGTGGCTTCACTGACGATCGAGTGTCTGATCAAGGCCATTGAAGCGCGCACGATGGATACAGGGGTGACACCCTACACGCCGCCACCGGATGCCGCGCGCGAAGACTTTGCCAAGGTGCAGAGCGCGCAGAATGCTGTAGCGGAGAAGATGGAGCGCGTCCGTCAGGCGCGGGTCGATCACGATATGCGCCAGGGCTGGGTCTTTACAAGCTACTTCTACCACGAGATTGTCCAGTTCGAAAAAAGCCCGTCCAGCCTCTCCGATGTGATCGGCGAGATGGTGTACAGCATGGACGTGCAACATGAGGCCCACATCATCCGTCATATCGACTTCGACTCGACCGTCGATGCCGACATCCTGAGCCGCAGCAAGCCGCGTCGTCTGCAGGGGCTTGATCTGGCAGAAAACGAACTGGAAGGCGGGGATATCAAATCCGCTGCCAGCCTGGCACAGGTGGCCCTGGCTGATCCGTCGACGATTCCTGGCCAGGGTGTAGGCCGTGCGAACTTTATTCTTGCCCGGATCGCCATCATGACCGGGAAACCGATGCAGGCAATGGACAGCTTCCGGAAGGCCGTTTCCAACTCGCACGAGCCCCGGATTGTTGCCTGGTCGCATATCTACCTGGGGCGCATGCTCGACCTGGACTGCAAACGCGACCAGGCAGTAGCGGAATACAAGGCTGCGCTGGCAGCCCGCGACGGTCAACTGGATACACGCTTGGCAGCTGAGCGAGGACTGCGCTCCGCCTACGAGGTAAAAGGCCATACCTGTACGGAAGACGATGCGGACCAGGCGGCTCCCGAACCTGGGCAAAAGCCAGCCACCCCGCCGTCGCAGCCGGGAGATGACCCGGTAGCAGCCCCCAACTAGGGCCAGTTTCCACTCCTGAGCTGGCGGCCAAGGCCCAACCAGAGGCTGGGGATCTGTTGATCGGGCTTTCCGAAGACGATTTCAGGAATTTCCATGGCAGTTGCCGGGATTACCATTCGGGGCGGCTACCATGGAAGCAGACCCTGAAATTGACCTGTGCGAGGCCCAGAATTGAGTCGCGAAGCCGATCTCAACCATCTTGAAGCGATTCTGGAACATCGGTTTCGTTCCCGTGAGCTGCTCCTTCTGGCGCTTACGCATCGCTCCATGGGGCACGAACGAACTCCGGAGGGCAGCGAGCCGGGTACTCCGCGATATGACAATGAGCGGCTTGAATTCCTTGGCGATGCGGTCCTTGGCCTGGTTGTTTCGGATGCCATCTTTGCCTTGAATCCTGACTGGCAGGAAGGCGAGCTGACACGCGTGAAAGCGCAACTGGTCAGCCGCAAACACATGGCCCAGGTAGCACTCTCCATTGATCTTGGCCGCCACCTGCTGCTGGGTAAAGGCGAGGAACGCACCGGTGGTCGGCGCAAGCTTACGCTGCTGGCGAACGCCATGGAAGCCGTGCTTGCAGCGCTCTATCTTGACGGCGGCATCCAGGCGGTACGGCGCTTCACGGAGCGCTATATTCTGGGCGAGGCTGCACGCCAGCTTGCTGCGCGGATCCAGATTGATGCCAATCTGGGTGACTGCAAATCCACACTTCAGGAACAGCTTCAGGCCGCTCACTGCGGCACGCCCACCTACGCCGTGGAGCAGGAGTCTGGCCCGGACCACCGCAAGCACTATCAGGTTATGCTACGCATCCGACGTCCTGATGGGTCCCTGACCGGCGTATTGACCCGCGGGCTGGGCGGTACAAAGAAAAAAGCCGAGCAGGAGGCCGCTCGCATTGCTCTGGATCGGATTGCTGCGGACGGTGTTGCCTCCCTACTGGAGCAGTTCACCGGCGACTCAAACGCAAGTGCGGCTCCTCCCCATGCGACTTCAGCCGGCGTACAGCAGCGCGTCCGATCTACCAAGTCCGGAGCCGTGCGGTCATGACATCGGATCCATTGCATCCGCAAGCAATCCAAGCCAGTCGGCCCGGAGCGCTGCCTGGACGGCAACAGGCTTCTATCCATGGTCCGCTACAAGCTCTGGAGTCCCTGCTGCGAATGACCTGCATCGCACTTTTTGTGGTCACGTTCATCGTGCAGCCGGTGGTGATCCCCTCAGAGAGCATGGAACCTACGCTGCAAGTTGGCGACTTCCTTCTGGTGGATCACATTTCTCTGGCGTTGAATACGCCCTGGCACATGCTGCTCGCCTCCAGACAGCCGTTGCGACAGCAGATTATTCTTTTCCGCTCTCCGGAGCATCCCCGCCATTACTTAATCAAACGGATTGTCGGCATCCCCGGGGATCATCTCCGGATAGTTGCCGATCAGGTATGGATCAATGGCCAGCCACTCCATGAACCCTATCTGGCGCCACAATCCCACAGCACAGCTGCGGCACTGGAGGATTTCCCTGTGCATGCCTATACGGATCCACGCATGGATCTGGGCTGGTGGAACAGCCTGCAGTTGCTCGTACACGACAATCAGCTGACCGTTCCGCCGGGCAAATACTTCGTCCTGGGGGACAATCGCTCGCACAGCCTGGACTCCCGCTACTGGGGGTTTGTGGATCGGGACCAGATTGTTGCCACTCCGATTCTGATCTATTTTTCCGTGCGGAGATCGTCAGCACCCGAGTTGCCCGGTGCGCAGCCGACGAATGATAAACTCGGATTCGATGGCAGTCTGCTGGCTCGTATTCGCTACGGAGTCCGCTGGTCACGTCTGTTTCAGGTCGTGCATTAGCGGCTGCGGCTCCCAGGCAGCACCCATGAATCGGTAGTTGTATCCTTCAGGAGCAGTAGAGCCCCTCCGCAACGATCGGACACCAAGCGATGACCTCATCCAAGCGAACGAACAAGCAGGCAGAAAGCACAGAATCGCTCCAGACAGGTGCCGCCACCACGCAGTCCCCTGTCGAGGAGACGCCTCTGGAGTCGCTGGCCGGCATGTGTGCCGTGCTGGTTGTTGGTCTTTTTGTGCTTACCTTCATTGCACAGAACTTCCTCATCCCCTCCGGCTCCATGGAGAACACACTGCTTGTGGGCGATCATCTCCTGGTGGATCGGATCACGTTGGCACCGCCTTCGCACTGGATGCCGCTGGTGCACTATCGCGAGCCGCGCCGTGGCGACGTCGTCGTCTTCTTCAAGCCAGGCAACCCGGACATGTACCTCGTCAAGCGCCTGATTGCTGTACCCGGTGACAGGATTCACCTGCGGAACGGGGTGGTAATCCTGAATGGAGTGGCCCAGAATGAGCCTTACGCTCGACTTCGCCCGGAGGACACCTACTCGGCATACATCGACGATTTTCCCTCCGTATCGCCGTTTGATTCCAGCGATGTGACGACCGAGTGGGCGATTGATCTTTCTCATCACATTGAGGGCAATGATCTGGTTGTCCCTCCGGGGATGTATTTCATGATGGGCGACCATCGCCACAACAGCCTGGATTCGCGATTCTGGGGCTTTGTGCCGCGAGCCAATATTGTGGGAAGGCCACTGTTCAACTTCTGGTCGTTCGTCACGCCTGACGACCAGATGGACAAGACAGGAATCGGCGACCGGCTGGCCTGGGCGGCACACGTGGGTATCCACTTCTTCACCGATACACGCTGGAAGCGAACGTTTCATGTGGTGCGATAGTCTGGTGCGATAGGCCATGAACGAGCCCACCGGTCACATCCCGGACCATCCTTCTGAACCCCATCCTGTCGCACGTCCGCTGCGACGCAGTCCATGGTTTCTGCCTGGACTGCTGGTGGTGTTTCTGCTGGCTGCCTTTCTGCTGCCCTCACAGCTTGGCATCAGCCGCTACCAGCGCTCGATTGCTACTGTAATGGCTCGATCCATCGGCCGTCCGGTCCATCTGTCCGGAGTGGACTGGCGGCTGCTTCCCACGCCTGCCTTTGTTCTGCATGACCTCACGGTCAGCGAAGATGCCTCCTTTGGAGCAGAGCCGCTGCTGACAGCACGGACGGTGATTGCGTCGGTGAACCTGTTTTCCCTGTGGCGTGGGCGTCCGGTATTCAGCAGTATTCACGTGGATCAGGCCAGCCTGAATCTGGTCCGAAGCTCGGCCGGACGCTGGAATCTGGAGGCACTGCTGGCAGGGCCTGCGCAACAACATCTGTCTGGTGCTGATGCAGCCGCCCATCCTCACACGCTGCCGTATCTGGAAGCCACCGAGTCCAGGATCAATCTGAAGTTCGGCAGCGAAAAAAGCCCCTATTCGCTGGTCGGCTCCGATCTTTCCTTCTGGCAGGATAAGCCGGGGCAATGGCGAATCCGCCTTCGTGGTCAGCCGGTCCGCACGGATATTGCACAGAGCAGCGACAGCGGCCAGGATGCAGGCGAGATTCGTATGGAAGGGAGCATGCTTACGGGCGCTTCCCTTCGCCAGATGCCGGTCCACCTGCAGCTTGCCTGGCGTAATGCCCAGCTTGGCCAACTCTCGCTGCTCCTGCTGGGCGACGATGCCGGCTGGCGTGGGAATCTGACTGCCGATGTTGCCCTGAACGGAACTGCCGAGCACGCTACATTGCAGGGTCGGCTGCGCGCCACACAAGTGCATCGCGCAGATCTGGGGCCCGTGGCCCCGCTGGACTTTGATTCCAACTGCGGACTGATGTACGAGCATACGCTCCGCGCCATCCATCAACTGCACTGTGACACCAGCATCGGAGGCGGGCATCTGCTCTATGCCGCGGAGATTCCCGCTACCACCGAACACGCTCCCTCCCAGCAGACGGTCACCTTCCAGCAGATTCCCCTGCAGGCGCCACTCGATCTACTGCGCACACTGCGCAGTGGCATCGCTCCCGGCATCAGCGCCGCAGGAACACTCAATGGCGTGCTGAACCTGCAGTCGTCCGTAACGCTGCCTAACCATCCCTCGCATCGACGGATCCGCTCGAAAGCAGCACCTGTCGCATCGCCGGTGTGGACGGGAGCACTGAGCCTTACGGGGGGCGAGCTGCAGGGCGGCAGTCTCACCCATCCCTGGTCTCTGCCTCATCTCTCACTGCAATCCGACGGAACTGGAAGCCTGGAGACAGCGGTTCCGCTGCCGGTGTGCCATTCCAAAGCAGTCCCGACCGAATGCTTGGCAGCCGTCAACCTGAGCCATTCCAGCTATACGATGCGCATTACAGGGGACGTCGACGTACCGGCACTCCATGACTTTGCAACTGCCCTCGGAGTTTCCCTTCCCGCGCTGGATGGCTTTCAGGACGGCACTGCGGATCTGCACCTGCTTGCCGAAGGCCCCTGGATTCATTCCAGTTCTCAGCTCTCGACACAGTCTGGCTCTGCCGCTGCTGTGGATACGCTGACAGGCACGATCCACCTGAGGACTGCACGCTGGAGTCATCCCTCGCTGGCATTGCCCATCAGCCTGCCGGACGCAACGCTTACGCTGCGTCCGGAGTCCTTTCTGCTGCAGGGCACGGTGGCGGCAGGAGCCAGCCGCGCACAGCTGGTGTTCACGCAGCCCGCACCTGCGACACCCTCCCCTGGCCTGCCAGCCATGGATGTCGACCAGTCGACACATCCGGATGCAGCGCCGGTTCCAATACTCTCACTGGCCTTGGATCGGCTGGATGCGACTGCGATAGAGGATCTGCTGGCCCCGGCCGAACACTCGACCGGCCTGCTGGCTTCACTTACGAGCAGGGTGCATCCCGAATCGCTGCCCGCCCTTCCGGCGCTGCAACTGACACTGAGCGCCAACTCCTGCACTCTGGATCGGCTTACCCTGAGCCACTGTACGGCGAGCCTTCATCGTGCACCTACCGATCCGCAGCGTACCTTTGCATTGGATCGCTTTCAGGCCAGCTTTGCCGGAGGTTCCGTCTCAGCCACGGGCACCATTGACGGAGCTGCCGACACGCAACGATTCCACCTGCACCTGGAAGCTCAGAATCTGCAACCAGCTCCAGTGGCTGCCCTGGTGTCAGCGCACTGGAGCGGCGGACTCCTGAATGCGACAGCCGATCTTGCCACACAGGGCACCACTCCAGCCCAGTGGATTACGGCTGCCACAGGGAATATGGACTTTGACTGGAGGCATGGCTTGCTGAATGACGTGGCCTCAGTCGACACCACCGCTGCTTCTTCCCCGCAGAAGCAGGCACACGGACAGCCTTTTGATCGCTGGACCGGCGCTGCAAAGTGGAGTGACAGTCATCTGACGCTTGGCACCAATACACTTACCCATCATGGAAAAACAATCCCGCTGACGGGAACGATTCCATATGGAGGACCGCCACAGTTGATGCTGCCGCATTTCCCCTAATCGATACGCGAGATGCAACGAAGCGCCGTTGGAGGGCAGGTTGCCTCATCGGTTCCGGATTCCCCCACTCCCAGCCACCCACCAGGAGATTTTCGTCGTGACTGAACTGACTTGCCGGGGATTTCTCTTTGATATGGATGGAATTCTGATCTCCTCGCTTGGATCTGTGGAGCGGTGCTGGCGCACCTGGGCCATGGAGCATGATGTGGACCAGGAACTTGCCATTCGTACTGCGCACGGTTGTCGGGCAATCGAGACCATCCGCAAACTTCGGCCCGACCTCGATGACCAGGCCGAACTCCGGCGCATTGAAGATCTGGAGGTTGCCGATCAGGAAGGCGTGACCATTCTGGCCGGTGTTTCTTCCCTGCTGGCTTCGCTGCCTGCAGACCGCTGGACCATCGTCACCTCGGCCACGGAGCGGCTGGCACGCGTCCGGCTGCATGCGGCGGGCATAGAGCCTCCGGAACGATTCATCACTGCCGATCAGGTGACGGAAGGCAAGCCTCATCCCGAGCCCTACCTGCTCGGAGCTGCGCTGCTTGGACTGGATCCAGCCGAGTGCGTGGTTTTCGAGGACTCCGGCTCCGGTGCCATCGCCGGTCGAGCCGCAGGAGCCACCGTTGTGGCCACTCTGTTCTCGCATACGGCCGAGCAGTTATACGCGGCGCACCATCGCGTGCTGGACCTGACTGACGTTCATGTCCAGTGGCAACTGGAGGCGTCTGCTTTCCACCTGAAGTTTGAGCCGGCCTGACGGAATTCCTACTGCCAGTCGGCGGATAGTTCTCCTTATGAACGGGCAGAAAGAATCTGCTCCACACGCGCGCGGTCTGCCTCAGTATCCACGCCGATCGTGTCGCCGACGGCTTCACCCACATAGATGTCCATGCCATTTTCCAGCATGCGAAGCTGTTCCAGTCGTTCGGCGATCTCCAGTGGCGAGGGGGGCAGTTGCGCAAACTCGGCAAGCGCATCCCGGCGATAGGCATACAGCCCAAGGTGCTTTCGCCATGCCACCCCACCCGCCGCATCCCGATCAAACGGTATGGTGGAGCGCGAGAAATAGAGTGCGCGGCTGTCGCCAGCCATCACTACCTTCACGGCATTCGGATTGGCAACATCTTCCTGAGGACATGGCACTGCCACGGTGGCCACACGGACCGTGTCCCGGGCAAAGAGCTCCAGCATTGGAGCAAAGTGCTGCGGCGTCAGCAGGGGTTCATCGCCCTGGATGTTGACGTATATCTCTGCCTGGACCTGCTGCGCTACGGCATAGACTCGATCACTTCCACTGGCACAGCCTGCCGGGGTCATACGAGCCGGAATTCCGCGCTTGGCGCAGGCCTCCAGTACCTCTTCAGAGTCGGTAGCCACCACCACCTCATCCATCTGCCTGCTGTCGACCGCTGCTCGCCAGACCCACTCGATCATCGGTCGCCCGGCAATCGGCAGCAGAACCTTGCGCGGCAGCCGCGTGGAGCCAAGACGCGCCGGAATTACACCCAGAATTCGCATGGATTCATTGTAGAGTCTGCCCATGCTGGCACATGGCAAGGAAAACTGGCCGGGATTTTCTCCCCTGATATGGCTGTCCGTCCGGACCAGGCGGGTTTGACCACTCCGGCACCGCAACGTATCATCAAACTTGGAGATGCCGCCCTGTCTGTTCCCTTCTGCGGCACATTTCACCACTCCCGGCGGAGTAGCTCAGATGGTTAGAGCGACGGATTCATAACCCGTAGGTCGGCGGTTCGATCCCGCCCTCCGCCACCAGCTTCGATTCCAGCTCCAGCATGCGCTACACTCGGTAGCTGCAATGCTTTTTCCCGTTCTACTGCGCCGTATCCGTCCTGATCTGTTCCTACTTGTTCTGCTTGTGGCAGCCTCTTCGCCTTCTGGATGGGCGCAGACCAGTGCACTCCAGCAGGCCGACCATGCCTACCGGATTGGACTGGCCGCACTGAACCGTGGTGATCTTCACGCGGCCAAGGACAGCTTTGCCGAGGTGGTCCGCCTTGATCCTGCCGCGGAGCAGGGCCACAGCGCACTGGGTGCCGTTCTGGTGCGACTGGGCCAGCTTTCGGCAGGGATGCGGGAACTCGAACTTGCCCTGCGCATCCATCCCCAGGACCACAGCGCGCAGGAGAATCTGGCACTGGCGTATCAGCAAACGGGTGCCTATGCGAAGGCTATTCCTCTTTTCCAGGCAGATCTGGCTGCAGCTCGCGCCGGGCATCGCACGCTGCCGCTTGGCGTGATTCAGTCCTATGCGCGCGCGCTTGCCGGACTTGGGCGCATCTCGGAAGCTGCCTCCATCTTTGCGGTGGCGGCGCACGCACATCCGACCGACGCTGGACTGCAGGATGAGCTTGGCACCCTCTATGCGCTCGGCCACAACTGGGCCGCTGCGCAAACGGCCTTCCGCGCTGCCATTGCGCAGCAGCCCGGCAACGCTCTGGCTCATCTGCATCTTGGCTCTGTACTTGCTGCCACGCAGCAGCCAGGTTCGATCAAGGAGTTGCTGGTATCCGCACACCTGGCTCCGGAAAACGGCGCACTCCAACTGCAGGCTGGCTCAATGCTGGCGCACGCGGGCGAGGATGCGGCTGCACTGCCGCTACTACAGCGAGCACACTCCCTGCTCCCAGAATCCGCAGCGGCGGCGCAGCAACTGGCACTCGTGCTCCAGCGCCAGAACCACACTGCCGCCGCGATTCCTCTCTTTGAGCAGGCGCTGCAAGCCCAGCCCGACGACTCCGACACGCTCGTCAACCTGGGGATGGCCTATACCCAACAGCAGCAGGCAAAGCTAGGCATACCCTACCTGCGTCGGGCGATTGCTATCGATGCCAGAAACGCCATGGCGCATCAGGATCTGGCCGCTGCCTTCATTCAACTGAATCAAGTCGACGATGCCGTCACCGAGATGAAGGCTGCTCTTGCGCTTGATCCGAACTCCCCGCAGTTGCACTACAATCTGGGGCTTGCCTACAAGATGCTGGACAATGCCACGGCGGCCATTCCCGAACTCACGCTGGCCGAAAAGCTGAACCCGGATGCCTGGGAGCCTGCCTATGTTCTGGGCCTGCTGGAGTTACAGGAAGGGCGCTATGCCGAGGCTCGGCCGCAGCTGGAGCATGCGATGCAGGTGCATCCGGACAACGGCGAAGGCTGGTCGATGCTGGGCAGCGTATACAGCAAACTGGGGCAGCTTCCGCAGGCTCAGGCAGCGCTGGAGCGCGCCATTCAGCAAATACCAAATCAGTCCGACGCGCATCTGCTGCTGGCCACCGTATACATGGAAGAGAAAAAGCCGGATATGGCACTGGCCCAACGAAAGCTGGCAGCGAGCCTGATGCGCAATCACATGAACGAGCAGCGTGCCGAGGTCGCCACGCACTCCGGACAATCGCTGCTGGCGCAAGGCAAACTGGATGCTGCTGCCGTGGAGTTTCAAAACGCCATCGGCTTTGACTCCAATTATGCCGATGCACATCGCGGACTGGCCGCCGTCTATCAGCGACAGGGAAAAATGACCGAGGCGGCGATGGAAAACTTACTCGCCGCCAAGGTGCAGCCTACTACCCCGGCACAATGAATCAAAAACCTCGTTTGGAGTGATTATGCGCACGATCCAGGGACCAGCTATCTTCCTCGCGCAATTTGTTCAGCAGCATGCCCCATACAACACGCTCGATGGACTTGCCCGGTGGGCAGCGGATCTGGGCTATATCGCCGTTCAATTGCCCACATGGACGCCGGAAATCTTTGATCTGGAGCGCGCCGCCCACAGTGCAACCTATTGCGACGAACTGCGCGGGCAGCTTGCCGCCCATGGACTGGTTATCAGCGAGCTTTCCACGCATCTGCAGGGTCAACTGGTTGCGGTGCATCCGGCCTACGATCTGCTCATGGACGGCTTTGCGCCGGCGCCCCTGCGCGGTCGTCCTGCCGAGCGCCGGCAGTGGGCTGTCCGGCAGCTCGAGCTTGCCGCACGTGCCAGTCAGAATTTGGGTCTGAGTGCGCACGCAACATTCTCCGGCGCGCTGGCCTGGCCTTACTTCTATCCCTGGCCGCAGCGACCGGCAGGACTGGTGGAAGAGGCCTTTGCCGAGCTTGCCCGTTGCTGGCGGCCCATCCTCGAAGCCTTTGGCGAAGCAGGTGTGGATCTCTGCTTTGAGCTGCACCCAGGCGAAGATCTGCATGACGGGGTCACCTTCGAGCGATTTCTGGGCGCTGTGGCTGACCACCCGCGCGCGTGCATCCTCTTCGATCCCAGCCATTTGCTGCTTCAGCACATGGACCCGGTGCGTTTTCTCGATCACTACCACATGCGCGTACGTGCCTTCCACGTAAAGGATGCCGAGTACGAACCCAACGGACGCAGCGGTGTCTATGGCGGATATCAGTCCTGGATCGACCGCGCAGGACGCTTTCGCACACCTGGCGCCGGAAAGGTGGATTTCGCGTGCATTTTCAGCCGTCTTGCACAATATGATTATCCCGGCTGGGCCGTGCTCGAGTGGGAGGACCCGCTTGAATCTGCCACAGAAGGTGCACGCAAAGGGGCTAAGTTCATTCGCGATCAGATTGTGCAGGTTACGGATCGGGCCTTCGATGACTTTGCTGCTTCGGAGGGCGATTCCGTGCGGAATCGCCGCATCCTGGGTCTTTAGGGCCTGTAATTTCTAAGCCTGTCCTTTGCCGATGTCCATGGACGCGGCCATCGGATTCCGTTCGTCGAT
>JAKBAG010000014.1 GCA_021809235.1 Acidobacteriota bacterium | reverse complement strand
CGCACCTCAAGCAATAGCCGCCGCTTTCCCCACTTCCGCAAACAGGCTCCGCTTTTCAGCCTGTGCAAATATTCTTTTGGCTGCATCCATACCCTGCCGGGAATCCAGCATCTCATCGAATACAACATGGCGTTCAATCGGTGGGCAGCACCCTGTGCCAGCCCATCTTTGGTGGCTCACCCATCGGTGTCACGCAAACTCACAACGCCCCAGGAGCTTTATGCGGACTGCTCTCCGAATCCTTGCCTGCGGCCTGTTGCCGCTTTCCCCGCTCTCATTCCTGCATGCCCAGACCATGCACTCGCCCACGCTTCCGCACGCTGCGGCCGTCATTGCCAATCCCAGCAAGGTGATGCATCTGGACGTGGACGTGGATGACAAGAAAGGCGCGCCGATCCAGGGCCTCACCGAGTCGGATTTCACCGTGCTCGACAACGGTGTCAAGCCAAACGGGCTGCAGTTCAAGGCCGTGGCTGTCGGCCAGGGACAGATGGAGGTCATCCTCGTCATGGATGCGGTCAACTCCTCGTTTCAGACCGTCTCCTACGAGCAGCAGCAGTTGGAAAAGTACCTCAAGACGCCGGGACTGAAGCTTCCCAATCCCACCTCGCTGGCTTACATCACGGACAAGGGAGCCGAGATTCAGAAGGGCTTCACCCAGGATGCCGGACAACTGGATCTGGCCCTCGAAAAAATCTCCACCGGGCTGCGCTTCATCACCCGCAACACCGGCTACTGGGGCAATGACGAGCGCTACTCCACCTCCTTCCAGGCGCTGGACCAGATCCTCACCTACTGCTCCCAGCTTCCCGGTCGCAAGGTCGTCATCTGGGTTTCTCCCGGCTGGCCGCTCATGTCCGGCGTGCGCACGGAGCTGGATGGCACCCAGGAAAAAGAGGTCTTCCAGCAGATTGTCGCCGAGTCTGCCCTGATGCGTTACGCTCGTGTCACCATCGACGACGTCAATCCCCGCGGCCTCAACTCCTCCCTGCTGCGCGACTACTACTATCGTGAATTCACCAAGGGCGTCAGCAAGCTCAGCGACGTCTACCTCGGCGACCTGGGACTGCAGGTGCTGGCCGAGCAGAGCGGCGGCAAGGTCATCGAGGCAGACAATGACATTGCCCGCTCCGTCGCACGTCTGATGGATACCACCTCCTCCTGGTACGAATTCAACTTCCCCATGCCACCGGCGGAAAAACCGAACGAGTTCCACAGCACAGAGGTCAAGGTGAACAGGCCCGACGCCAAGGCACATACCCGGGTGGGGTACTACAACCAGCCGGCAAAATAACCCCCTGCGCGTTGTACACTGCTTGGTGATGGAAACCACAGGTTGCGGCACGGCCATCGTTACGCCTTTCAAGGCTGATGGCCGTGTCGATCAGAATGCACTCTATGCGCTGGTGAACTGGCAGATCGATTCAGGGATTGACTACCTGATGGTCTGCGGAACCACCGGGGAAGCCTCCACGCTGGACGAAGAAGAGTGGCTCGACGTCGTGCGGATCGCCGTCGAGGTGGCCGCCGGGCGCGTTCCCGTCTGGGCCGGTTGCACCCACAACTCTACCCGCGCCCTTCTGCGCCGGGCAGAAAAACTGGCTCGCATCCGCGGCCTGGACGCCATTCTTTCCGCCACTCCCTACTACAACCGCCCCACGCAGGAGGGGCTGTTTCGCCACTTTCAGGCCCTGGCGCAGCACGTGGCTCCCATGCCCGTCGTGCTCTATAACGTGCCCGGGCGCACCGCCGTCAATCTGGAGCCGGAGACCGTGCTGCGGCTGGCCGAGGCTGCGGAAAATATCGTAGCCATCAAGGAAGCCAGCGGTCGTCTCACCCAGATCTCCGCCCTGGTCCACTCGCTGCCGCAGCACTTCCGCATCTTCGTCGGCGATGACAATCTGGCCCTTGCCGCCATCGGCGCCGGAGCGCACGGAGTGGCCAGCGTGGCCTCCAACCTGATTCCCACCGAGATGACACGCATGGTCCATGCCGCGCTGCGCGGCGACTGGGAGACGGCCCGCGCCATCGATCGCAAATACACCCGCCTGTTTGAAGCCAATTTCTGGGAGACCAATCCCGGCCCGGTCAAAACCATTCTGAGCCTGATGGGACGCTGCTCGGCAACCGTCCGCCTCCCGCTCGTGGAGCCGGCCCGTGCCACGCAGCTCAAGCTCGAGCGGCTGGCCGGTGAGCTTGGCCTGCTCCGCGATGCCCCGCTGCCCGACGGCGACATGCGCATGTTCTAGGGTCTGTTTCCACTCCCCGGACACGGGTGCAAGCAGACCTTGGGCGTCATTTCTCCATCTTTCGATCGATGCCTGCGCGTGTAACAAGCATTTCATACATCCCTTTCCGCCACAGCCGCGTCCATAGAGACAGGGTACCTTCGGTTGCGGCTCCGGCGACTTGCGAAGCACCCGGGCGGATTCTGCCCTCGAATCCCGCAATCCCGGCTCGTGAAATCTGCTGCGCCGCCGATCAACACAGGAGAGGCTTCATGCAGGCACAGATTCGTCGAACCCCCCTTGGCCATTACATCCTGCAATGCTCCCTGGCTGAAGCGGAGACAGGGGCACTGCCGGATCACTGGACACATATCGAGCTGAACCTCGGGCACCTGCGCATTCTCTGTGCGCTGCCGGAGCATCCGCGGCAGCAGGAGTGCACCCTGGCCGATCCCCGGCTCAGTTGCTGGCTGCAGACACGCGTGCATGCCGGAAAGCTCACGGCAAATCAGACGGTCGCGCTCCATCCCATCTACGAAGGCGTCTTTTGCCTGCAGGCCTGCACAGAGAGCGCGCAAAACCCGGTTGTCGCCTCGCCGCCAGTCGTGACCCCTGCTCAGGAATCCGTGCTCGAAATCAGGCCTCGTCCATCGGTTGCCCCCAGGCTCGCACCTCGGCCAGTCCGCCTTACCGCCCGGCAAACTGCGCGAGCCCTGGCAGCGCAAGCCAGCGCCTGATTCCACGTCAGCGCCCTGCCGGAACGACGCAGCGAAGACAGCCATACCAGCCCACGCGGCTAGGGCCTGTTCCCCATTCCGCGCATGTGCAGGCATTTCAGGCTGTGGGCATAGCCTGGCTTCGCAGCCTTCTTGCCCAATCCTGCCCGGCTGCGAGACGAATCGCAAAAATTGCCCTAATCTGAAGAGAGCAAGGAGCAACTGTGGCCACCGCAGACGAAGTGGAGTTTCAGCAGCAATCGACAAACGACAACAACGCCTTCCAGGCCGACGATGAAGCGGCTGGCCGGCAGCAGCTCGATGTCCTCGTCATCGGAGCCGGTCCCACCGGGCTGGCCTGCGCCATTGAGGCCCAGCGCGTGGGCCTGCGCGTAGCCCTGGTCGACAAGGGCTGCCTCTGCAACTCGCTCTTCCACTACCCTTCGCACATGACCTTTTTCACCACGCCGGAGCTGCTGGAAATCGGCGGCATTCCCTTCCCCAGCCCGCACCAGAAGCCCACGCGCGACGAGGCGCTGCAGTATTACCGTCAGGTCGCGGCCCACTTCCATCTCGATGTCCGGCAATACCAGCGCGTCACCCAGGTCACCGGCTCCGACGGCGCCTTTCACGTCCTGCTTTGCGACCGCTTCGGCCGGCAGCGGCGCCTGCTGGCGCGCAAGCTCATTGTCGCCACCGGCTACTATGACCTGCCCAACACGCTCGGCATCCCCGGTGAGGATCTCTCCAAGGTGCATCACTACTACGATGATCCCCACCCCTATGCCGGGCTCGATGTGCTGGTCATCGGCGGCAAGAACTCCGCGGCCATTGCCGCGCTCGAACTCTGGCGTCACGGATCGCGGGTCACGCTCGTCCATCGCGGCGATGCCATCCACGGCCACGTCAAGTACTGGATCAAGCCCGACATCGAGAATCGCATCCGCAACGGCGAGATTCAGGCATTCTTCTCCTCTCGCGTCACCCGCATCGGGCTGGACGAAGTCACTCTCGAGACTCCGCAGGGCGAGCGGATTGTCCGCAATGATTTCGTCTTCGCGCTCACCGGCTATCATCCGGATTTCGACTTTCTGGCCAGCCTCGGCATCGAACAGGTGGGCCAGGATCGGCTTCCGGTCTGCAATCCGGAAACACTGGAAAGCAATGTCCCCGGAATTTATCTGGCCGGTGTCATCGTCGCCGGCGCCCGCACCAATGAAATCTTTATCGAAAACGGCCGATTCCACGGTGACACGATCGCCCGCGACCTGGCCACACGTTTGCCGATATCCCGCGCCTGAGCCGATCCGGCCCGCCCCAGGCAATCCGACACGCTCCAGCCAGCAAGCCAGAGGAGAACAGCGATGCAATTGCGGTGGTGGCCACGGTCAATCTCCCTGCAGCTGTTGGCCGGTGTGGTGGCTCTTGAGCTGCTCAGCCTTGGCCTCTTCGCCTGGGTCATGGTCCGCCAGCAGCATCAGGAGATCATCAGCCGCGTGGAGCAGCGGCTGGCGCACCAGGCCAACATTGCCGCCTTTGAAGCCGATGAGGCCCTCGACGACCGCCGACCCGATCTGGTCGGACTTTCCGTCGACATCATGGCCAAATCGCCCAGCGTCGCCGAGTCCATCGTGACCGACACCGATGGGCGGATTCTCTTTGCCGCCAGCAACACCGCAGACCGCCCCGTCGCCCAGGAGCTCAGCTCGCTGGAACACATGCAGATGCATCGCGTTCACGGCGACGAACCGGTCGTCTTTTCCACCGGTCCCAATGAATGGGAGAGTGTAGCCGCCATCCATCATCGGGACCGCCTCTGGGGCTACGCCTGGGTCCACAGCGACCGCGTCTGGGACAACCAGCAGTTGGAGCTGATGCTGCACTCGGCCGTGGTCTTTGGCATCATCTGGATTGCCGCCTCCATCGTGCTCGTGCTGGTCATGGCACGCTCCATCACCCGGCCACTGGGCGTGCTCCATGAGGGCACCCAGGCGCTGATGCGCGCTCCGGAAAGCCCGGCCAGCTTTCCGCTTCCCATGCTGGTCCACAACGAGATCGGCGACCTCATCGAAGCCTTCAACCGCATGGTCGCCTCCATCGAGGAGCAGCGCGCCGGGCTCAGTGACACGCTCTCCCTGCTCGACTCCATGCTGGCCAACGCACCCATCGGCTTTGCCTTCTTTGACCGCCAGGCGCGCTTTGTCCGCGTCAACCGCATCTTTGCGGAAATGACCTCCAGTTCCATGAGCCGCCTGCTTGGCCGAACCCTGGACGAAGTCCTGCCGCAGCAGGCGGCCAGCATCCTGCAGGCCACCATCGCCCAGGTCTTTGCCGAGGACAGGCCCATGCGCGACATCGAGCTCAGCGGCGAAGGTTCGGCATGGAACTGGACCTGGATTGCCAACGCCTATCCCATTCGCACCCTGCTGCAACAGGTCCGCTGGGTTGGCGTCATCGTGCTGGACGCCACTGACCGCAAACGCAGTGAAGAGGCCCTGCGCAAAACCGAAAAACTCGCCGCCACCGGACGCCTCGCCGCTTCCATCGCCCATGAGATCAACAACCCTCTGGAGGCCATCACCAACCTGCTCTACCTGCTCAGCAACCATGCCCAGTTGCAGGAACCGGCGCTGGGCTGGGTCCAGATGGCCGAGCATGAGGTCAAGCGTGTCGCCGAAATCACCCAGCAGACCCTTCGCTTCTATCGGCAATCCACGCAGGCGGCGCGGGCTCGCCTCAGCGACCTGCTCGATTCCGTGCTCAGTCTGCACCAGGTCCGTCTGCAGCACCGCGGCATTCACGTGGAAAAGCAGTACGACGCCGGGATCGACCTCTATTGCTTTGCCGGAGAAATCCGTCAGGTCTTTGCCAATCTTGTGGGCAACGCCATTGACTCCATGCCCGAGGGCGGACGCCTGCTGGTGCGTGCACGCCGCGCCACAGACCCCCGGAACCCCGAGCGCCAGGGCGTCCGCTTTCTCGTGGCAGACACCGGCTGCGGCATTGCCCCCGAGGCACGCAAGCACATCTTTGAAGCCTTCTTTACCACCAAGGAAGTCACCGGAACCGGGCTTGGACTCTGGGTCAGCTCGGAGATTGTCGCCAAGCACGAAGGCTCCATTCGCGTTCGCAGCCGACAGCGGCAGCCCACGGATCCGGCTGCTGCCTCCGGCACTGTCTTTATCCTCTTTGTGCCCGATCTCGATCCGGCTCGGCTCTTCCCCGCCGCGCTCGCGGCCGAATCCGGTACGGCCTGACTGCGGCAGCCTCCGGTCCAGACTGCAATCAGGGCAGCGGCAGGCTGCGCAACGGAAGACTGCGCAGCGGAAGACCACCTGGCTGCACACCGAAATTCTGGCTGCCCTCGCGCAACGCCCCCAGCGATGGTCGGCAACCATGCACCGCAGGCTGACCATGCCCCCGCGTCACGTGCGGCCTCTCCATGCGAATCACCCGCAGCCGCTGGCCGCCTACAGTAGTTGGCAGCTCCGGCAGCGGCTGGCTCCGATCCACAAACAGGATCAGCGCCGGATCAGCCGGATTGTCTGCGCTCTGTCCCACGCCCACACCAAAGATCGCCGGACTGAGCGCAAACAGCGCCGCCGAGTGGCTGTCGCGGACCCGCTCGGCAGCCGCCAGCGCCGCCGCATCCGGCACCGCAGCCGAGGGAGCGGCCTGCGTCGGCACTCCGGCAAACGTGCGCGGCGCCACTGCGGCAATCGGTCCGGAAATTCGTATCGCCGGCCGGGGAGTTCCATCGGAAGCAACCGCATCCAGACTGGCCACCAGCTCCGGCTGGGCCGCATCTGCTGCGCCGGATGCCGCGCTTCGCGTGGTTGCCGCCCACTGCCGCGCCAGCTCCAGGGCATGGGCCGCCGCAGCACGCACCGGCGCGGATAGCTCCGCCGACGCGGCTTGCGGCGCAGGATAGCGCAGGCAGGCTACCGGATGATCCGCTGCGCCTACAAAGCGCAGCGCACCGGCGCCCAGAGCATGCGACAGATCGCCCAGCACGTCCCGCACAGGATTGGCAATTGCCTGCTCCACTCCGGTATTGTCCACTCCACCGGCAAAGAACAGCCCCACCGGCTCAGCCGTAGCTCCATCCACCACCAGCGAACCCGAGTCGCCGGCATCGGCAAAGTGATTGCCGGAGACCACCATCTGCCCTGTAAATCGCTTGCGGAAGGCGTGCTCCGTCTCCGCGCAGTCGCGATAGTAATCCACCAGAATCTCGGTATCGAGCGCCGTAATGCTGCCGCACGTCAGCCCGGTCGTCCGGCCGCTTTTGGCCACCGTCATCCCCAGCCGGGGCTGTTCGCCTCGACCCGCCGTCGAGGAGACGCCCGGCGGCGCCGCAGCCAGCGTATTGTCCTGCTGCCGCGCGCCAAGCTCCAGAATCGCACCGGCTGGATCAACCGAACCGGGCGATACGCGCGCCAGTGCCGCATCCACTCGCGTCCCCGGCGCGTCCAGCAGCGGATACGCTACCAGCGAGGCCACCGGCACCGTGCCAGGACCTTCGCCGTAGGGTGTGCAACCGTTGTCAATCAGCGCCGGCTGGATCATCGATTCCCCCGGTATCGCCTGATCGCTCCGGGCAAAGATGTGATTGTTCCCCAGCACATAGCGATTGCCGCCCGCATCCTCCACCAGCGCGCCCAGCGTTCCTCCGCAGCAGTCCATCAGCTGCCCGCCCGATGCGTCATAGTCGGAGTTGCTGCCCGCCGAGCTGCCCAGCAGAACCGGCAGCGCCAACGCCTGCTGGTGCGCCGCCGGATTGCTGGTAATCCCCTCCGGGCTCAGCAGCAGTGAGGCCACGCTGCTCACCCCTCCAACGGACCTCTGCGCAGGCACCTGGATCGTGGCCCGCAGCGGCACCGCAATCGTAGCCGCAGGAGCAGTCGCCGGCGCCGTGTAGGTCACCGAGCAGACGGTATACGCAGGCGTTTGGCTCGTCAGCGGACTGCGCTGGCAGTCCGCCGCCGAAAGCGTGCCGTTCTCCCCTGCCGGAAGCGAGAACCCGATCGACGCATTCCCGCCAACCTCAGCGAGAGACGCAGAAAGGCTCACAGCAGACCCCGGAGCCACCGCCAGATTCTCCGGCGAAATCGGGCGAATGAAGCCCGGCGTAATCTGGATCTCGGCCGTGGCCGCATCCGTCGCCGCGCCCGGCACCCGCGCATGCAGCGTCACCTGAGCATCGTCCACTGTCAGCCAGGAGGGTGCGGTATACATTCCATCCGCGGTTACCGAGCCAGCACCCGCGTGCGGGTCCCCGCCGGTCACCGACCACTCGACCGCCACCGGCAGCCCATCGGTTGTCGTCGCCGTCCAGTTCAGCGTGGCAGACGTGGGGAGCGTGGCTCTGGACGTGGGTACGGACATCGGCGCAGACGCGGCACCAGCCGTCTGGCTGCGCAGCACCACCTGCCCGGCACCGGAATTGGCCAGCGTAAAGCTGCCGCCGCAACCCGCCACCAGCACAGCGGCAGGAACCAGCAGAAACAATCGCGGGTTGAAGAGCTTCCGTTCCACGGCAACATTCCCCTGCGCCTGGCTCCATCGCAACTCCTGGCCCGGCAATCCGGACCAGCGAATCAGGAGATCACGCGTCGCAGAAATCCTCGCAGGCCAAACCGGACCAGAATGTACAAAAAACCAACCAGCGCCGGCAACACGATCCAGACAGGCATCGAATGCACCTGCGGCGTCACCGCCGAGCGCAGTCCCTCGCTGATATATACGATCGGATTGAACAATACGATGACCTGCAGCCAGCGAATTTTATCCAGATACGCCCACGGGTAATAGACGCATCCCAGAAACGTAATCGGCACCACGATGATCGAAAACACCAGTCCGATGTGCTTCGGGCTTACGATCGAACCAATCGCCAGACCCATCGCACCGGCCAGCAGGCTGGACAGGATCATCACAATCGCCAGCAGCCACCAGCGATGCAGATCCGGATAGACCGGTGTAGCCGGAATGAACATCGCCATCGGGATCACCGCCAGCGCCGCCAGCATGCTCTGCAGCGAGCTGAACACGATCTTCTCGATCGCCACCACTGCAACCGGAGCCGGACACATCACCCGGTCATCAATCTCCCGCGTAATGCCAAACTCGGTGGAAAGCGGCAGAGCCACGGCGGAGATCCCGCTGAACATGATCGCCACCGCCATCAGCCCCGGCAGCAGAATCGAGCCAAAGCCAACTCCCGTCGCAGCCATCGGACTGCCGCCAGCCATGTGCGGCATCACAAACGTAAACACAAACAGAAACAGCAGCGGCTGCATGCCCACCCGCAACAGAAACGGACCAATCTCCCGGCTCAGCACACGCAGGTCACGCTGCATCAGCCCCAGGAATGTCTTCAGCAGTAGCATGCGATCCGGATTCACCTTATTCACGCAGATCCCTCCCGGTCAGCTGGATAAACACCGTCTCCAGGCTCGGCTCGGCTATGGCAATATCGCGCAGACCATGCGGCGACGCCGCGTGCACCAGCTCCTGCAGCAGACCCTCGCTGCTGGTGCTGAAGACGCGAACCCCGTCGGAGACAACCTCCACATTCTGCACGCCGGACTGGTTGCGCAGCCCCGAGGCCAGCGACTCCACCTGGTCCAGATGACGCAGCGCCAGGTGAATCACCGTCTGCGCTCCAAAGGTCTCCTTCAGCTTCTGCGGCGACCCCAGAGCCAGCATCCGCCCGTGATCCACAATCGCCACCCGGTCGCTCAGCGAATCCGCCTCTTCCATGTAGTGGGTCGTCAGCACCACCGTAATGCCTTCCTTGCGCAGATCCTGCACCGCATTCCACATCGCCAGGCGGCTCTGCGGGTCCAGGCCCGCGCTCGGCTCGTCCAGAAACAACACTGCCGGACGATGCGCTATGGCGCGCGCAATCTGCACCCGCTGCGCCAGTCCGCCGGAGAGCTGGGAGGGATATGCCTTCCGCCGCTCAGCCAGCAGAAACTGCGTCAACAGCTCGTCGCTGCGCTCCCGCGCCTGTCCATGGCTGAAGCCGAAGTACCGGCAGTGGTAGTAGATGTTTTCGTAGATCGTCAGGGAACGGTCCAGCGTGTTGTACTGCGGCACCACGCCAATCAGCCGACGCGCTTCCGCCGGATGCTGCACCACATCCACTCCGGCAATACGCACCGTTCCGCTCGTCGGCATCGTGCGCGTGGTCGCGATGCTGATCGTCGTGGTCTTCCCGGCGCCATTCGGTCCCAGCAGACCGAAGATCTCCCCGGCCTGCACGCTCAGGTCAATGCCATCGACGGCCTTGACCTGCTGCTTGCCCTCGTAAACCTTGGTAAGTGCTTCAATTTCAACGATCACTGTCTACCCATCCCCGGTTCGTAACCCTTGGAAATGCGGCCATGTCCGCATTATCTCAGGCATTTCCCAACATTCGCAGCGCGCCAGATGGGATTTTTGCTCCCAGGCCAGGCAGACCACCCCATCCCCGCACCCGCTCCAAACCAGCGGGATACAATCGAACTATGGCACGAGGCTGGGAAAGCAAATCCGTGGAGGAACAGATGAGTGAAGTCTCTCCCAAGGCAACGCAGGAAAACGGCGAGGCCCTGAAGAAGATTGCTGCGGCAGAAAAGGCCGTCATCGCGCGCCGCAGGCAGGCGCTGGAACTGCAACGGGAGCATATCCTGGCGCAGCGCACCTCAAATGCACACCGCAGAGCCGCCCTGGCTGCCGCGCTGGAGCAGGTGGAAGCTCAGCTTACCGCCCTCGACTGAAATCCGATCCCAGATCGGCACGGAAACCATTCCCCGGTCCGGGCATGCCGTGGCAGCCCGCCCGGAACTACCGGCTTCCCGCCGGCCCACTCCCGCTCTGGCCACTTCCCGCTGGCTCCCGATGAAACAGCAGCGAATTAGCCTGCGCCACCGGCGTCAGCAGCACATGCGCAATATTCACATGCGCCGGACGGGAAACCGCCCACACAATGGCATCGGCCACATCGGCCGCCGTCAGCGGCTGCAATCCCTGATACACCTTCGCGGCCCGCTCCTCATCCCCATGGAAGCGCACCCTGCTGAACTCCGTCTCCACCATCCCGGGGTTGATGCTGGTCACCCGCACCGCCGTACCCAGCAGGTCCTGCCGCAATCCGTCATTGATCGCCTTCTCGGCAGCCTTTGTGGCGCAGTACACAGCCCCGTTCGGATAGGTCATCTCCCCGGCCGTTGATCCCAGGTTCACCACGTGGCCGCTGTTGCGGGCCACCATGCCGGGAACCACGGCGCGCGTCACATACAGCAGACCCTTCACGTTGGTGTCAATCATCTCGTCCCAGTCTTCGAGGCTGCCGGTGTAGAGCTTCTCCAGCCCGCGGCTCAGCCCGGCATTGTTGACCAGGATATCGATCACCTGCCAGTCTGCAGGCAATGCCTCCACGGCGGCGCGCACTGCCTCGGCCTTCCGTACATCCAGCGCCACCGTATGAACAGCCGCAGCACCCCGCTCCAGGCAGGCTTTGGCCGTCGCTGCCAGTCGATCCGCACGCCGCGCTGCCAGCAGCAGTCGCGCACCCTCGGCGGCAAAGGCATGCGCCGTCGCTTCGCCAATGCCAGCACTGGCGCCCGTAATGCAAACGATCTTTCCAGTCAGTTTCATGGGATCAGTGTACCGGTTCCGAGCCTGCCGCGTTGCGGGCTGCTGCCAGCATTCCAGCAGCCCAGTCCGCCTCGCCCAGGCCGGACTCTGCCGCAGCACGCAGCCGGGCGGCAATCACGGTGGCCACCTCAGGCTTCAATCCGCAGCTCTCTGCCGCCTCCAGAAACAGCGTCACATCCTTCAAACCCAGCCGCAACGTGGCTCCCGGAGGTTCCGGCGGAGCCAGCAATAGCCGCGCATAGGTGGCATAGAACGGCGACTGGAACAGTGCCGTATTCACCGTCTCCAGCATCGTGGCCGCATCCACGCCCATCCCCTCGGCAAAGACCACCGCCTCGCTCATCGCCTGAATCATCAGGTTGATCATGAAGTTGCCGGCCAGCTTCACGGCATGGGCCTTGTGCGGCTCGCTGCCCACGCGGGAGATTCCCCGGCTCAGCGCCGCCAGCACCGGCTCTGCCTGCTCCAGCGCAGCCTCCTCGCCTGCGGCCACAATCCACAGCTTGCCATCAGCGGCCACATTGGGCCTGCCAAAGACCGGTGCCGCCACATACCTCTGTCCGTGCCCGGCATGGGCCGCAGCCAGCCGCTGGCTCATGCCCACGCTGATCGTGCCACAGGCCACATGCAGCGCCCCGGCGGGCAGCGCAGCCAGCGCACCCCCTGCAGCCAGCAGCGTCTGCTCATGGGCCGCATCGTCAAACAGCATCGTCAGCAGCACATCACAGCCACGCGCCGCCTCCGCTGCCTCCGTAACCACGGTTGCGCCTTCTGCCGCTAGCGGCGTCGCCGCCGCCAGCGTGCGGTTCCACACCGTCACGGAGTAGCCCGTGGCAAGCAGTCGCCGGACCATAGCCGAACCCATGCTTCCCGTTCCCAGAAATGCAATGCGGGGCAATGCCGATTTCGTCATGCTGCTTTGGATGCAGCAGCCCGTCGGCAGGACGCACGAATCAGCAGCCTACTGCGGCGCCACCAGTTGATGCGCAATGGCAAACAAGGCCAGCTCCAGTCGGGTGGAAACTCCGGTCTTGTCAAAAATATTCGACAGGTGGCGCTTCACCGTCTCTTCACTCAGCTTGTACTGGCGGGCAATGTCCCGATTGCTGCAGCCTTCCACAATGCTGGTCACCACGTCCAACTCGCGCGGCGTCAGTCCAAAGGTCTTCCGCTGCGGCGCTTCCACCTGCTGCATCAGGCCATGCAGCGCGCTCAGCAGATTCACCACCCGCTGACCGCCAATCCAATAGTCGCCTGCCATCACCGTGCGAATCGACGTCTGCAGATGATCCGCCACCGCATCCTTCAGCACAATGCCGCGCGCGCCAATCTGCAGCGCTTCAATGATCTGCTGCGTGGTAATCGTCGAGGTCAGCAGGATGATCTTCACCCGCGGGCTGCCATTCATGATCGCCCGCATCGCCTCTATGCCCGGCAGTCGCGGCATCTGCAGGTCCAGCAGCAGAATGTCCGGCTCCAGCTCCAGTGTCTGCGTGATGGCCTCATCCCCATCGGCAGCCTCTCCAATGACGTCAAAATCCTCTTCCACGGCGAGCATGTTGCGCAAGCCAACGCGCACAACCGGATGATCATCGGCTAATACAATTCGCACCATGGCGCCCCCTTGATGACAGAGTTTATGGACAGCATAGAAATTGCGTTCTCTTTATCGTTACCCGCAATTCTATATGGACGAAACCGCAAACTCGAAAGATTCATCCTGTACCAGAATCCGCAGCGCTGCCAAAGCAGCCTCCAGATCCGCAAAATCACTGCGCCAGTCCGCTGCTGCCGCCCACACCTCCAGCGCCGCCGCCGCATCCCGCATCCGCGCCACGCCCAGCATCGCGCATCCGCCTTTGATCGCATGTGCCGTCGCATGCGCGGCCTCTGCATCGCCGCTCTCCAGGGCTGCCCGCAGCACCGGCAGCCGCCGTTCCCCATCCTCCACCAGCGCCGCATACATCGACCGCAGCGCAGCCGTCGGCATGCGAAACTTCGCCAGCACCACCGGGTCAATCACCGGCAACGCATCCATCGCCTTCGCTCTGGGCACAGGCATCACAGCCTTCGCCGCAGTCGTCCCGTTCCTGGCCTCGGTTTGCGCTGTCATGGCGCCGAAATTCGCTCGCGCAATCGCGCTCTGAATCGCATCCAGAATCGCATCCGGTTCCGCCGGCTTCTGCACGAACCCATCTGCAGCGGCTTCCACTTCCGCCGCAACCGCGCTCGCGCTGAACACGACAATCGGCGCAGCACTGCGCTGCCGCAACGCCCGGATCAACTCCGCGCCACGCAGTCCAGGCAGCTGCGCATCCAGCAGAATGCCATCGGGCACGCTCGCATCGGCCTTCCCGGTGCGCTCCTCGATCCATGCCACAGCCGCTTCCCCGTCCTCAGCCGTCTCCACGCAAACGCCCAGCGGTGCCAGCAGCACCGCCTGCACCTCCCGGCTGATCGCATCATCGTCAATGAGCAGAATCGTCAGCATGCTTTGCGCAGAATCATTCCCGGCTGCACCATTCCCGGCTGCTTCCGCCCTCACGGCGCGCCCACCGGACCAATCACGATCACCTCAAAACTTCCCGGCATCGGTCGCGTTTTGAGTGTACCAATCCCGCTGCTGCCATCGATATCGAACCCGTAGATATCCGTCACCAGATAGAGCCGCCCTGCCGATGGATTCTCCGCCATCGTGCGCGCTCTGGGCCGCGTGATCAACTGCTGCACCAGCGCATACCCATCATTCACGTCCTGGCGAATGATGCTGATGCTCCCATCACCGCCGCCATTGGCCGTAAAGATCAGTCCTCGGCCCGCATCGTAGACAATGCTGCCAGGGTCCAGCCCAATCTTCAGCGTTGCCAGCACGCTGCCGCTGCCGCTGTCCAGCACCACCAGATACCCGTTTTCGCAGCCGGCAAAGACTCGCAGATGCCGCGTATCCAACGCCAGCGCCGTAGGATCGGTGCAGCTTTCCGGCAACGCAAACTGGCGCATCAGCGGATCCCACGCCGTCCCATGCGGGTCCGCATGCGCGCTGGAAGCAGCGCCATCTCCAGTCGACGCAGGCGCGTGTCCCGCAGCCTCCCCGCGCAGTTGCCGCGCGATCGTCGCTGCATCAAAGCGCAACACCGTGCGGCGATCCTCCACCGTCAGGAACACGCTTCCGCTGCCATCCGCCTGTCCAAAACCCAGCCGCCCCGACACCTGAAAATCGCCCAGCAGCTTCCAGTCCCGCGCGTCGATCACCGTCACCGTCGAGTGAACCGGAGGATGGTTGCGCGCAGCATGGGCGCCCGCATGCGGGTTTGCTGGAATCTCGGCCGTTGCCGCCACCGGCGCCGCACAAATGGCAAAAACCAGCTGCGTCACCGGCTCGTAGACCAGTGCCCGCGGCGTGGGCCCGGTCGGTACGCTGGCCACCAGCTCCAGTGTCCGCCGATCCAGCACGCGTACCTGCGCCGCCCGCGCATCGCTCACAAACGCATACGCGCCACCGGGGTCCAGCAGCACATCCCGCGCCTCCCCCAATCCGGAAACCGTGGCCAGCCGCTCGCCCGTGTGCAGATCCACAATCTGCACCTGCGGCCCATGCGCAATATACAGCTGCTCGGCCACCGGATCCACCGTCAGGTAGTCCCACGTCCCTTCGCCACCAATGCGCCATTCCGCACGAATCCCCCAGGGATTGCCGGACAGCACGCTCGGCTGCGGAGTGTTCGGAACAATCACCTGCGCCGCAAGACTCAGCGGTGCGGCCATCGCCGCCAACAGCACGAACCGGATTCGAGTCAAACCGCGCATCCCAGTCAGCTTATGGCAAAGTGCAGTAGCCGATGCCATCTCCGGCTCTGCGCGCCTGCGAATTCATGCGAACGGATTTCCATCCACACCGCCGTCAATCCATCGCTGAAGGCACTTCATGCAGCCAGCCCGGTGACTTCAGCAGCTCGCGCGGCCTCGATCCATCCGCCGGACCCACCAGACCATCCTTCTCCATCAGATCGATCAGGTGCGCCGCGCGCCCGTAGCCAATCCGCAGCCGCCGCTGCAGCAGCGAAGTCGAGGCCTTGCCAAACTCAAAGACCAGCCGAACCGCATCATCAAAGAGCGGATCATTGTCCTCTTCGCTGTCCCCGTCGCCGTCCTCACGCGTGCGTTCTTCGCGCGGAGCCTCCAGGAAGCCTTCCACGTATTCGGCCTCACCCTGCGCCTTCCAGAAGTCCACCACCGCCGCCGTTTCCAGCTCGCTCACATAGGGCGCATGCAGGCGCATCAGGCGGCTGGTTCCCGGCGGACGAAACAGCATGTCTCCGCGTCCCAGCAGGGACTCCGCTCCGTTGTCATCAATGATCGTGCGCGAATCCACCTTCGATGCCAGACGAAAGCTGATCCGCGTCGGCACGTTGGCCTTGATCAGTCCCGTAATCACGTCCACCGACGGCCGCTGCGTCGCCAGTACCAGATGAATCCCCACCGCCCGGGCCATCTGCGCCAGTCGCGTGATCGACTCCTCAACGTTAGCCCGATCCAGCATCATCAGGTCCGCCAGCTCATCAATGATGATCACAATGTACGGCAGCGGCTGCTCTTCTTCTCCAGCATCTGTAAACAGGCTGGACATGCCCCGCTCGGCAATCTTCGCGTTGTACTGGTCAATGTTGCGCACGCTGCGGCTGGCCAGCAGCTTCAGCCTGCGCTCCATCTCCCGCACCGCATTCCGCAGCGCATTGGCCGCCAGCTTGGCCTCGGTGATAATCGGCGTAAACAGGTGCGGAATCCCTTCATACATGCCCAGTTCCACCCGCTTGGGATCCACCAGAATCAGCCGCACCTGCGCCGGCGTCGTCCGAAACAGCAGCGACATAATCATCGCGTTGATCGCTACCGACTTTCCCGATCCTGTCGAACCGGCAATCAGCACATGCGGCATCCCAGCCAGATCCGCCGTCACAATCCGGCCGTTAATATCCTTGCCCATCGCCAGCGTCAGCCGGGATTTTGCCCGCGTGAAGGTCTCCGACTCGATCACATCGCGCAGGTGAATCGTCTCCCGCTCCTGGTTCGGCACCTGAATACCGATCGTGCTCTTGCCGGCCATGCGCTCAATCAGTATGCTCTCGGCGCGCATCGCCAGGCACAGATCATCGCCCAGGCTTGCCACGCGGCTGTACTTCACGCTGGCATCCGGCTTGAACTCATAGGTCGTCACCATCGGCCCGGGATTGATCTGCACCACCTGCCCGTTCACGCGAAACTCGGCGCACTTCTCCACCAGCTTGCGCGCTTCCTCACGCAGCTCATTTTCCCGGATCGCAAACGGAATCTCGCCCTTGTGCAGCAGCGTGCTTGGCGGCAGCTTGAAGCCGCTGGCACTCCGCGCCGCCACGGGAGTGCTACGCAGCTCCGTATCGGCACGCTCGTGAATCGGAGCCTCTTCGGCGCGAGCAGCTCGCGAAGCCCGCGGCACAGCCGCAGTCGGCACAGCGGCCACCGGCAACGGCGCCACCGGCAGTGCCGCTGGCTTCTCCGCCGCATCTGCGCCTGCCGCATCGGCTTCCTCCGCCCGCTGCGCAATTGGAACCACCGAATCCGTCTGCGGTCCCAGATCCACCGGCGTCTCTATGGGCTCAGGAGCAGCCACTGTCGAGGCGGCATTGCGCTCCCAGATACTGCGCTCCCGCAGGCTCTCCGCCGGAGCCGACGCAGCCTTGCGCGCCGCCAGATCTCCAATCCGCCGCACCGCCGGAACCTCATCCAGCAGATCCTCCCGCCGGCGTCGGCCAAAGATCCGCGCAAACCATCCCCGGGGACGCGGCTGCATCCACGCGGGAGCTGCCTCGCTGGCATCCGTCTCCGCTGCAACTTCCTGCTGCGCATCCGACTCATCCTGCATCGTCGCCTGCTGAAATGCCGCGCGACGGCCCGGCAGCGCATCCTCATCCTCGGCAAACCGGTTACGCAGCGCCGCTCCCTGTATCGCATGCAGCTCTGCGCGGCGTTCGGCACGCTCGATCCGTCGGCTCCTCCAACCATCGGTCAGCACCGTCAGGCGCAGCGACTGCTGCTGCAGCCACTCCCAGCTGTTGCGGAAGGTAAACTCCGAACTCAGATACAAACCTGCACCGGCCACCACCACGGCCACAATCGCCGCACCCCGCGCCCCGATGCGCATCGCCAATGCATCGGCAATCATCCGCCCCAGCACGCCTTCGATCGGCAGCAGATGCAGCCAGCGCCACCCATAGGGAATCATTCCCAGCGCCGTCGGCAGGGCAAGCATCGTCAGCAGAACCCCGCTCCAGCGCAGCCACGGTGCACCTCCCGGACGGGTTCGCAGCCAGCGCGACCCAAGCCCGCCCATCCACAGTGGCAACGCGAAGGCCGTTATCCCAAAGATCTGCAGCAGTAGATCGCTCGTCCACGCGCCATACGGACCAATCCAGTTGTGAATCAGGGGTCTGCCCTGCACCAGCGGCGCGGCCGTATCCCACGAGGGGTCGCTCGCATGCCAGGTGGCCAGGGCCAGCAGCAGCAAGACAGCCAGCAGCGTCAGCACCGCACCCAGCAACAGGTTCAGCGGGCGGCTGCGCGTCGGCGTCAGTGCGGTTCGGATCGGCTTCATCGCATACAAAGGGGAATCCTGCCAGCCGCTGGATACACGGCAGGCAATCCCACTTCATTATGCCTCTGCCCTCGCGCTGCTCCGCCGGGAAAGCGCAGCGGGGAATCTGCCTGCCAACCCCCGCGCCGCCATACCTCAGTTGCCGTGCAGCAGCCCGCGACCCAGCGTAAACAGCGCAATCGCCAACAGAATGCGGTACACGGCAAAGACCACAAAACCATGCCGCCGCACCCACATCAGGAACCACTCCACCACGCCCAGCGCCACCAGGAACGACACCACAAATCCAATCGCCAGCACCACCCAGTCCTGCGTGCTCATCACCAGCGGCGCAATGGCACCCGACGCATGGTGCCCCGGATGCAGCGTCTTCACCAGGTCATAGCCAGTCGCGGCAATCATCGTTGGAATCGAGACCAGAAAGCTGAACTCCAGCGCAGCCGAGCGGCTCAGTCCCACCAGCTGACCAGCCGCAATGGTGCTCATCGAGCGAGAGGTGCCCGGAAACACCGCCGACAGCGTCTGGCACAGCCCAATCCAGATCGCCTGCGGCAG
The DNA here is from genome assembly GCA_021809235.1 of Acidobacteriota bacterium. Classification (GTDB taxonomy): domain Bacteria; phylum Acidobacteriota; class Terriglobia; order Terriglobales; family Acidobacteriaceae; genus Acidicapsa. The sequence continues at coordinate 2,353 of JAKBAG010000014.1, read as the reverse complement.
ACTCATCTGCTCCACTTCCGTCACGCTGGACTCGGCGCGCTCGCTCCACACATCCACCACCCACATAATCACGCCGCCCAGAAACAACGACACCGCCATCACCGTCAGATTCTCCAGATGCTTGCTGATCAGCCTGGTCAGCAGCAGCGACGGCGCCGCCGTGAACACAAAGGCAATCATCGTCAGCGAGACCGGATGCGTCCACACATTGCGATCCCGATTCTCACCCTCCGGAAAGGTGCGCAGAAACTGCACAATCCGCCCCAGAAACAGCAGGCACAGCGCCAGAATCGCTCCCAGCTGAATCACAATCGAATACATCTTCCAGTACGGACTCGTCAGGTCCAGATGCATCAGCGCTTCGGTAATGCGAAGATGCGCCGTCGAGCTCACTGGCAGAAACTCCGTCAGGCCCTCAACAATGCCCAACAGGACAGACAGCAAATATGTGTTCAATCTTCCTCCCATGCGGCCATCGCGCCGCACTGTCCACGGTGGCGAATTCCCATCGCTGATTGGGGCAATGCATACTTCCAGACCGGACTGCCCGGCTGGCAGTCCGCGTACAGCCCAAAGGCTGCCGATTCATGCTGCGTCTTTGCCGACCACTTCCGGACGACGCTGAAGTCATCTACAGGTTGACGGTAGCACATTGCCTGCTCTCCGGTGATCACAGTGCGCAAAACCATCCCCGGTTCACTCCGAATCGGAACCGTAGATGGCAATACCGTGCTGCAAGGCATACACCAGCGCCGCCGTCCGCGCCCCATAATCGGAGTGCGGATGATTCTTCCCCAGAAAGTCGCGGATGCCCTCCACTTCTCGCAGAGCATCGGCGGCACGCTTGTCCTCTCCAGCCGCCACCTCCATGTCATGCACCACCGCCATCCGATAGGCTGCCTCGTACAGCGCCTCGGCCACGCGCGGACTTTTCGGATGCGCCGTCGCATACGCCTCGTAGAGCGCTGCCTCCTTGGACGGGCACCGCGGATCGCCCTGCCAGCTTCCGCAAATTTTGTTATCCAGCAGATCCCAGGCCGCCAGATCGGCCTGTCGCGTGCCCGGCCAGGTATGCAGAATCCTCCGCATCTCCGTTTCGTCGATCTGCTCCCGCAGATAGGCGTCCTTCTCCCGGGCCGAAGGCAGTTGCTGGATGTCAGCCTTGTCGAACTGCCAGCGGATATCGGCCGCGCGCCACGCTGCCTCCGCCGCCAGCTCCGAATGGGGATAGAACTCCAGCAGCCGCAGATACAGCAGCCGCGCCGACTGCCCCGCATCGCGCGGTCCGCGCGCATCCGCAGCCAGCGCCTCCAGCATCGCCGCCTGTCCCATCAGGATCTCGTCGCCTCCGCTGGTGCTGGCCAGCAGCACATTCTTTGCAGCCATCCATCCGGTCACGGGTACCGGTCGATTGTTGTCGCCCAGCATCGGTGCGTCGCTGCGATTCTCCGTCGGCGCATCCGTGTTGGCAAAAACCCGCATCCACGGACCGTTCGTCTCGGCCACCACCATCTCCCGCCCGGCCTGCACCTGCGCCACCCGCTCGGCGTGCGCATCCGCATACACGTAGAGCGGCGTGCGCACCAGCACCGTAGCCAGCGGCCCGGCGTTCGGCAGCGGTGGACCCTCGTCGGAGTGTTGTGTGGAGATTTTTTGTGCAGCGCTGGCAAGGCTGGAGACAGCAAAGACAAGCAAAAGGAGCGAGCGTAGCAACTGCATCGAAGACCTCCTTTGAAAGGAACGCGCAATGCGCTCAGGCGTTTCCTACTAGCCCATCCCCGGCTAGAATCGCCGCCAGCATCTCCGGAGCCACATTGCCCCCGCTCAGCACCGCCACTGCCCGCTGGAAGGGCGGCAGCTCCCGCGTATGGAACAGCAGCGCCGCCGTCGACACCGCGCCGCTTGGCTCCGGAACCAGGCGCGTCGCCGCCACAATCGCTCGCATCGCCGCGCGAATCTCCGCCTCCGTCACGGTCACAATACGGTCCACATACTCGCGTATATGCGCAAAATTCCTCACACCCACGCTCTGCGTCCTCAGCCCGTCAGCCAGCGTCCGGCTGGTCTTCTCTGCTGGCCAGCTCACAATCTCGCCGCGCCGAAAACTCTCGGCAGTGTCGCCAGCCAGTTCCGGCTCCACGCCCACCACTACCGCCTGCGGCAGCATCTGTCGCACCGCCGCCGCCACCCCGCTCAGCAATCCTCCCCCGCTCACCGGCGCAAGCACCAGGTCCACCTCCGGCAACTGGCGCGCAATCTCCAGCCCGCAAGTCGCCTGCCCGGCGATGACGTCAGCGTCGTCGTAGGGCGGAATGGTGATGTAGCCATGGCGGCGCACCAGCTCTTCGCTCTT
>JAKBAG010000240.1 GCA_021809235.1 Acidobacteriota bacterium | reverse complement strand
TGACCTTCGTAATCCACAATGGTTGGAATTTTCTCACGGCAGCCTCATCCGCTCCTTATTTCTGCCGATATTCCTGTTGCCTGCGGTCTGCACCCGTAACCGAATGGCATTGGGTCCACAGACCCGCAGCATTGGAGGGAATCATGCGATACACATCGGTTCTGTTGCTCGCGCTTGCCCTCAACGGCTTCTCGCTTGTCCGCGCGCAATCTCCGTCACCTGTTGGTCTTCAGCACGGCCTTGAGCACGGCCTGCTGCATGGAATGGACCGGGTCACGCTTCACCTTACGCTCCTGCATCCGCTGCCGGCCGGTGCGCGCTACCAGTGCCGCGTCACGGCCGCGGCACCCAATCTGCTGCCCGGTGAGTCCGTCACTGCGCTTGCGGTTGTCTCCGGGAACCATGCCACCTGCGTACTGCCCATGCCACTTGCCTGGTTTCCCCCCATCACCAACCCGGTCGCCAGTGCCATGCCTGCTCCAGAGCTTCGTTTCACGATCACGGCCTATCCGGCTCCCGATGCCCCTGCCGCGCCATTGCGTCGCATTGCGCTTCCAGCCATTGCCGTTGCGCTGCCGCAGCCAGACGGCATTCGCGCCGTCGATCTGCCGCTTGCCTTCTAGAGCCAGGAACGCGGCTGCGGAGACGGTGAAAACCTGTCCGCGCCGCCACCCATTCAGCTCTCAGTTCTGCTGCCCCGGTCCGGTGTGGTATCTTGAAGTTTCAGTCCATGATCTTTTCCCGCGAATATATCGGCTACCTTGCGCGGCGCACGGTCAAACACCTTACCGACGTCAACATGATCCACACCGCGCACCCTGCTTCCGTTGAGGAGCGCGTAACCGCAGCCCTGCTCGATGAGATGTCCCTCGAGGACCGCATCAACGAGGAGGTCCGCGTCATTCTTGAGGCCTACCAGCAGGAGATGCTGCGCACCGGTGCCCAGTATGCCGAGATGTTCAAGAAGGTCAAGGCCGAACTCACCCGCAAATACAAGGCCGTCCTATGAGAATCTCCCGCGACAAACTCAACAAGCTGGCGCACACCGTTGCTGATGCCTTGGCCGACATCGACGAAGTCGACTTCCATGAGGATCGCAACACCATTCGCCAGGAGGCGCGCAAAATTCTTGAGCAGCTGCTCACCGAAGAAACGCGCATTGATCAGGCCGCCCGGCTCAAGATCAGCTCCCAGCGCCGCATCATTCAGGAAGGCACTGCTGAGTGGGACATCCTCTACCGCAAGTATTACAACGAGGAAGTCCGCCGCATCGGCATCTAAGGCAGCCAGGCGAACCTGGTCCACCCAATCGGGCCATACCATCTATCGATTCCGGTCAACTGCAAGCGGCGCATTCCATGGTGGAATGCGCCGCTTGTTTGCGTCACTATTCTGTGACTACGGGATGGGAAGGACGCTGAAGGCCAGCGCACCAAAGGCCAGTTGCGAGATGATCTGCGTGAACTCCAGGGACGTGCGCAGCGCGGATGGCTTGAAGGTCTTCTCCGGCATTACGATGGTGTCACCCGGATACACGTGCAGCGTGTCGAATGTGTTTCCCCATAGGCCATTGGTTGTCGTCCGGCTCACCACCGCGCCACTGGCGCGAATGACAAACGCATACTTCCGGTAGGCATCCTGGTTCGGCCCTCCGGCCATGTGGAGATAATCCTTGACCCGCCGCTGCCGCGCGTATAGGAATGAGTTCTGGTCATAAACTGCTCCCACCACGTTCACACTGTCCGGCTGGGAAGGCACCACAAACCTGTCGCCATCCTCCAGCGGAATATCTGGAATACTGGCAACGCTCCTGTTATCTGGCTGGAACTCCAGCACGATCCTTCCCGTTGCGCGAATCCTGGCCAGGCTGGCGATCAGTTGCTGTTCGCTGCCCTGCGCTGCTGCAGCCGAGCTTTGATCCTGCGATGTGGACACGCCAGAGGCGGCCACTGCCAGGTTTCCGCGCTGTACCTGCATGTTCAGTTGCTGGATATACTCATCGATCCGCGCCTGCTGCAGGATGCGCGTGGACTGCCTCGTAAACTCCGATCCATAGAGATACGCATTTGGCGTCAGGCCTCCGGCGCGTATCACCAGATGGCGCAGCGTTTCGCCTGGAAGAGCCGTATATGTTCCCGCGTGCACCACTTCGCCTTCCAGGCGAATCAGCTTGGTCTGCTCGGCAATTGGCACCCGAACATCGGCTTCGGAGAAGATGCTGATCACGTCTCCAGGCTCAAGCTTCAGATTCTGGCTCTGGTCGTGCTGCAGCACCAGCTTGCCCAAATCAAACGGCACCAGAACGGTCTTCAGCGTCTGCGGGTCCATGCGCTCAATCACGGCATAGTTCCAGTCGATCTCTGGCGCTAGAACACGCACCCTGGTGGATTGCACCCCATTCAGCGAGCGGACTGAGGGTAGCGTCTGCGCTTCGGCTACCGAGATATTCGCCCCACGCTCGGAAGCGTCCTGCGTTCCATTCAGGTCCGATTCTCCCTGCCGGGCAGCCAGCACCGATTGCTGCTGGGCCAGTTGCTGTGCATTGATCCCCTCTGCGCCCAATCCTGCCGCACCCGCGGCGCCACCACTACCAGCCGCATTCTGCTGCAGATCAGTTGTGGTTGAAGTCTCGGCACGACTGCGCCGCAATGTCACCGCATTTCCGTTGGGCGGCTGGAGCATCACGCCAAAGTTCGGTACCGGTTCAAACTCCGGTGCAGGCAGTCCCAAACGTGTTCGCTGCCACCAGTAATTCTTCGTGATCAGCGATTCCTTGTCCGGAATCAGGTCGCTCACGCGCATCCCTTCGTGCCAGGCAAATCGTCCGGGGTTGGCCACATTCCCGCGCAGTATCACCGTCTTCGTGTACGCCGGCACAATCGCATACACGTGCACCACATCCCCGTTGTCCATCATTGTTGCCAGCCCTGCTGGATCGTCGCTCACTTCCATCGCGTGCCGCGTCGTATGGTCTTCGATCCGCTCAATCGAGATGCGGCTGTTGGAGGCTACGGCAGACATGCCTCCTGCGTCCTGGATTGCGCTGGCCAGTGTCTCGCCCGGCAGCAGTTCATAGATTGCCGGTGCGCGTACTGCGCCAGTCATCGCCACCATCGCCCCGGCCGGAGCAATGTAGATCACATCGCCATTCTGCAGCGGGGCATCGCCACTCTTGTCTCCATGCACCAGCAGCGCGTACAGGTCAAAACGGGTGACCGTCTTCCCGTTGCGCCGCAGTTCAATTCTGCGCAGTGACCCATTGATTGCCGGACCGCCGCTGGCAAAAATTGCATTTACGAGCGTGCTCAGCGCGCTCACCGTATACACCCCCGGCTGCCGGGCCGCACCGGAAACATACACCTGGATGGAATGAATCTGGCCCACATCTGCCGTCAGATCAAAGTTCTTGAAGACCCGACCAATCGCCGCACGCAAATGTCCATCCAACTCGGCGAAAGTCAACCCTGCCACATGGATTGACCCCACCTGCGGCAGGTAGATATCTCCCGATCGGTCCACGCGCAGATCAGACTGGAAGTTGATTTGTCCCCAAACTCGCAGCCGCAGCACGTCTTCCGGGCCCAGGACAAAGTCCGTTGGCACCGGTGCATTGTCCAGCGGGGCAAAGCTGGCCGGTATATGCCGAAAGAGATTCGCCCCATAGATAGGAAGCACCTGCCCGGTTGTCGAGGCCACAAACTTCTGAAACTCTGTTAACGGCTCCCGCGGCGTCTGGCGCTGCAGTTGCTGCTGCTGGCTGGTACCGTTCTGCAGGCTGCCAGTTCGGCCTGTCTGGTTGCCGGTAATCGAACGCGCATCGTTATACACGCTGGCCGGAGGTATCGTCGGCGTTACCTGCAGTCCCTGAAACCCGGAGCTATTCTGCCCGGCACACTGCGGCAGCAGCGACTGCTGGGGGTCGGCACAGTTCAGCATCGATCCGGGCTGCGATGTGGCTGGATTCGTCCCTGGATTCGTCCCCATATCGGTTGAAGTCTGTCCGCCAGCAGCAGTCGGATCCACACTCCCGGCCGGATTCATATTCTGCGCCTGCAAGCCGACTCCAGCCAGCAGAAGGCTGCTCAGCGCCACTGCTGTCAGTGCCATTCCAGACATGCTTCGTGTGCCTGCTGGCTGTCTCAGCCGGAGCGCTGGCATGCAACCACGCACGGGCACGTCGCCAAAAGGAAAGATCCACTGTAAGACCTGCTTTTTCATCGGAGTGCGACTCATCGGCCTCTGCTTGGGGGGATACTTCATACGTCCGAGTCTAGCATGCGAGTGACCGAAATTTGGACGAGGATAATCGTAGTTTCTTCGGGCAATTCCCGGTTTCTGCCTTCCTGTTTCTCCTGCCGTGCATGCTGAAAAGGGCATGGAAAAGCCCGGCTCGAAGGCCGGGCTTTGTGGTCTCGATTCCAAAGCGGGTACTTCCGTCCGCCCCGGAACCTTGGCCAGGTACAACTCGTTCAGGCGCTATAGAGCAGGATGCCGTCGCGCTTCTCGTCTCCATCCGTCTC
>JAKBAG010000239.1 GCA_021809235.1 Acidobacteriota bacterium | reverse complement strand
GGAACGGGGGCAACTCCGACAGGGACGCTCACCCTGATGGATGGTAGCTCGTCGGGTTCCATGCGGTTGACCGGGACGCTTGCCTCCGGCACATATACCTTCAGCACGCCTGCCGGATTCTTCCTGGGCGGAGCTTCCACCCTGACGGCTCAATACAGCGGGGACACTTCCTACGCTGCTGCAAGTGGAATGGCGACTGCCCAGGCCGCATATTCCAATCCCACAATGACGATTCAAGTGGGGCAGAGCAGTATCTCTGCCAACTCCGCAGTTACCGTAACCGTCAACGTAACCTCCACGGCAGGGAACATGCCCACCGGGCAAGTGACGATCAGTGCAGGTACATTCTTCCTGAGCGGGACTCTGAGTGGTGGTGCCTATACAGGGACCATCCCGGGCAACACCTTTGCCACCGGAACGCAGAGCATCACGGTCACCTACAGCGGGGATACTTACTACAGCAGCCTGAGCCAGTCGACCTCCATCACCATTACTCCGTCCACGGCGACCTATACCGTGGGTGCTTCCCCATTGGGCACCATCAACGTGGGCTCCAGCGGCGCATCCACTATCACCGTCTCCAGCAGCAATGGATATGCTGGTTCCGTCACGTTGGGTTGTGCCTTGACCGCATCACCCAGCGGGGCAACGGTACTGCCCACCTGTTCGGCTTCCACCAATCCCATTGTGCTCTCCAGCTCGGCGACCAGCGGCACGGGAACTGTCACCATCAGCACCACCACCACCACGCCCGCAAGCCGTCGCAGCACAGGCGTGCTGGCTGCCGGCATGGCATTCGGAATCCTTGCGCTGTTGGGTCTACCGCGTCGCCGCCGTGGATGGTCAGCCCTGCTGGGGTGCCTGCTTCTGTTGGTGGCGCTGGTGGGTGGTGTGACCTCCTGCGGAGGAGGCGCTGCCAGCAGTGGAACAGGCGGCGGTGGCAGCTCGGGGCTGACAGCCGGCACCTACACCTTTACCGTCACCGGTACAGGCAATCCGGCAATTACCCCTGCACCCACAACGACCATCAGCGTCACGATCAACTAACCATAGCCGCTGAGGCAAAACAAGAGCGGGGACGTTACGGCGTCTCCCGCTCTTGTTTTGCCTCTGAGTTGCACTTCAGGCCGGTTGCGTGTCGGGTTGCAGTTTTGCAGGCCCACCTTCGCCCGGCTTGGTCGGTTCCATGCGCAGGGCGTTGTTGAAGCGGTTGAAGTAGTTGAACAGCCCGATCGCGCACAAAAGTTCGACAATCTCGCCTTCGGAGAAGTGCTCGCGCAGCTCGGCAAACTGCTCCTCCGTGAGTGCATGGGCATTGCGCGTGACGGTCTCTGCCAGTCGTAGTGCTGCTTTTTCTGCGGAAGAAAAATCCTTGCGCTCCGGCCACTCCGCCAGATGGGTCAACTGCTCGTCCGACCAGCCCAGGTTGCGTGCCAGCACCGTGTGCGACGCCAGGCAGTAGGGCGTCTCGTTGATCTGTGAGGTACGCACAATGATCAGCTCTTTCAGCGCCGTGGAGACCGTTCCGGTGTGCAGCACGGCAGAGAAATGCGCCATCATGGTGCGGAAGATCTCCGGTCGATGCGCCATGGTCCGGAACATGTTGGGCACATTCCCGCGCTGGGCAAAAATCTCGTCATAGAGCGCCACCAGCTCCGGGGATACTTCTTCCCGTTCCACACGACGAATCCTGGACATTGCCTACCCTCCAATTCCTGCTTCCTCATGATAGGGATCGCCGTGCCAATCCGCAAAGGCAAGCATCCTGTCCGCATCCTATACTCGCCCGCATCGTATACTCGATTTCGATGACCATGCCATCGCAGCCTGCGCAGAATGCCACGGAGAAGAAGGATGTCGTAATTGTCGGCGCAGGAATTGCCGGCCTGGCCTGTGCCCGGCGTCTGGCAGCTTCCGGGCTGCAGGTGCTGCTGGTGGAGGCGGAGTCTTCCGTTGGCGGACGCGTCCGTACCGACGAGTTGAACGGCTTCCGACTGGATCGGGGATTTCAGGTCCTGCTTACCGGATATCCGGAAGCGCAGGCGGTTCTGGATTATCAGGCGCTGGATCTGTGCGCCTTTCGTCCCGGAGCCATGGTCTATCACGGCGGCCGCTTTCATCGTTTTGCCGATCCTTTTCGCGAGCCGGCACGCGCACTGCGATTTGCCATCGATCCCATTCTGCCTCTGCAGGACAAGCTACAGGTTGCGCGTCTGCGCCGGGATGTGCTGCGATTTGACCCGTTCACCGACAATGCGGAATTGGATGAGTCAGCACGGGACTTTCTGCGAAACCGCGGATTCTCTTCTGCGATTCTGGATCGGTTCTTTTCTCCCTTTTTTGGCGGGGTATTTCTAGAGAGAAATCTCAGCACCTCGTCGCGGTGGTTTCGCTGGCTGTTTCGGCTCTTTGCTACCGGCAATGCGGTAGTTCCACGGCTGGGCATGCAGGCAATCCCACAGCAAATGGCCGATGCACTGCCTGCGGGAATGCTGCAGTACGGCCAGCGTGTGGAGCGGCTGGAGCACAAACCGGCTTCGGGAAAGGAACCGGGTGTGTGGACCGTTCATCTGGATTCGGGTCAGGCAATCGCGGCACATCGTGTGGTTTTGGCCACTCCGGAGCCCGTCAGCCGCAAGCTGCTGGCTACTGTCCGACCGCCAGGAGTGGCTCCGGTGCGTACATGGAACCGAACCACCACCTTTTATTACGCCGCCAGCCACTCCCCGTTAGAGGAGCCGGTGTTGGCGCTCAACGGGGAGGGCCAAACGGCAGGCCCGGTGAACCATCTGGCAGTGATGTCGCAGGTTTCGGCAGCCTATGCTCCGGCAGGTGCGCATCTGATTTGTGCCAATATCGTGGGATCTGCTCCAGAGACCGACGAATCCATGCACACGCTGGAACAGGAAACGCGCAACCACCTTCGACGATGGTTCGGCAGCGCCGTGCATCAGTGGCAGGTTCTGGCAGGCTATCCCATTCAGTACGCGCTTCCGATGACGGCGATGCTGCCTGTCATTGCATCTGCCCCAATCGACAGCGGAATTGTGCTCTGCGGTGACCACCTGACCAGTCCTTCGATTCAGGGTGCCCTGGTCAGTGGAAGATTGGCCGCCGAGCGGATTCTGAACATAGCAGGCAACTGAATCGAAGCGATTGTTGGGAGAATCCGATTCCGCGAATGGGAAATTCCTGCAGTTGGAGGCGGCCAACTTTGCCGCGTATCATGGAAGGGAAGAGAACCAAAGTTTCGCCGCACGGAGATCCTGTGCCAGGCTTTCCCGAATGCTGATGTTATTGTCAACCGCCATTCCGTCTGCCGTTTCTGCGGCCAGCATCGGTATTCCCGACACGATGCTTCTCATGCTGCTTGCCCTCATGGTCTTTGGCCCTCGCCGCCTGCCGGAGATTGGTCGCCAGATTGGCAAGCTCATGTATGAGTTCCGCAAAATCTCCAACGACTTCAAGTTCCAGATGGAAGAGGAGCTGCGACTTAGCGAAGAAGCCGAGCGCCAACGCAAACTCTCTGCTGCCACGGCAGAATCTCCCCACACTCCGCCGCCAGCACCAGAGTTTGCACTCGGAGGCCAGTCGGCCGTCTCCACGGAGGCAGGCGCATCCCTGCCCGTATCCCAGTCTGGCGCGCTGTTGCCATCGGATGCCGATGCGGCATCGACGGCAGAGGCTGAACCGGTGGCAACCACATTTCCCAGCATTCAGCCTCCAGCCCAGGGCAGTGTCGTACCCCGCGCCTTCCGCGGACTGGTGCCACCTTCGGTAGCGGTAGAACCGACATCAGCCAGCACACATTCCACGACGGAACCCATGGTCAATACTGCTGAATCCACAGCACCGCACAGCCCTGCACCGCTGGAAAATCATGACTAGCTCGACGCCGAATCCCGACATTATTGATCGCGCAAAGGCAGCCGTCAGCGAACGCGCTGAGCTACCCGGGATGACCCTCTTTGAGCATCTCGACGAGCTGCGCCGACGGCTGATTCACTCTGCGATTGCACTGGTTCTGGGCTACCTGGTTGCGGTCATCTTTGCGCCGCAGCTCTATAGCCTGATGCAGGCTCCGCTTACGCGCATCGGCATTCAGCTCAACTTTACCCACCCGGCCGACCTGGTCAACCTGCGCTATATTCAGATTCCCCTGGTCGGCGCAGCCATTCTGGCATCGCCCTATATCCTCTTTCAGGTGTGGCTGTTTATTGCGCCCGGACTGTATCAGCGCGAAAAGCGATTCGTGATCCCTTTCATGGGCTCGGCAGTCGGGCTGTTTCTTACTGGAGCGGGACTGGGCTACTTCTTCGTATTTCCCGGAATGCTCAAGTTCCTGATCATTGACCTCAGCCACAATCTGGGGGTCCATCCCATCATCAGTGTGGAGGAATACACCAGCTTCTTCTTCTCGCTGATTCTCGGCATGGGAGCCACGTTTGAGCTGCCAGTCGTCATCTTTTTTCTGGCGCTCTTCGGCATTGTCAGTCCCAGATTTCTCTGGAAGAACATCCGTTACGCAAT
>JAKBAG010000238.1 GCA_021809235.1 Acidobacteriota bacterium | reverse complement strand
GGACGTGCCTTACCTATCCCAAAGCAGCCAGCAATGCCACACACAAAATCCACCCTCCCAGGGGCGGTAAAAGTCCCGGAACATGCCCGGAATATGACCCGAAAATGAACTGAAAATGAACGACTTACCCTGACTTATGGACAATCCTGAGCGATTATGCCATGAATGCCAGACCCAACTCCTGAGGCAACAGGAAATATTTCGCATGGCTCACTACGGACCCGTATTCCGCCCGTAGGAATGCACGGCGCAACCGCCGAAAAGTCGCACGGAACTCCGTGCGGCCGCGGCGAACAAGACTGGCTGCTAACGGCGGGTGGCCCACTCAAGCTTCTTTTGCCTGAGTGGGGTCGCAGAGGAGCAGGCATCGTCGTCCAGCTACCCTATCGCGCCTGTTTGCCGTCCAGTCTCATTCCATTCCATGGTGGAATCGCCGAAGCCGGGTTGGCATGGATGAATGATTGCTCCTGTTCCCCACACAAGCGAAGGAAGCTTGTGTGGGCCACCCACCCGGGGATTGCCGGAGGCAGATCGGAAACCTTGTGATATCGTTATCAGCGTCCGGATTCTTCCGTTGGAGTACCTCCGATGCTACGAGGATTTTCTCTGTTGCTTGCATGCACCCTGACCTGGTTCACGGCATCCCTTTCGCTCGTTGCCCAGCAACCAACAGCGCAGGGAACACCGCCCACGCTGGCCTTTCAGCGTGCCGCCCATCTGCGCCACGGCATCAACGCCTCCATGTGGTTTGCCCAGTCGCCGCAGGACTACTCGGCCGCCCGCACCGACCACTACATCGACGACGCCGACATCCGGCTCATGGCCCATCTTGGCTTTGATCACGTCCGCCTCAGCATCGATCCCGAACCGCTCACCCGGCAGCCCGTCGCCGCCGACGGACTCAACGCCGAGTTCCTTGGCCGCATCGACCGCGCCGTGGACCAGATGCTGGCCTCCGGACTGGCCGTCATCGTCGATGTCCATCCCGAGGAGCCGTACAAGTTCCGCCTGCGCACCGGCACCGACGGCGTTGCCCGCTTCCAGTCGATGTGGTCCGCGCTGGCCGCCCACTTCGCCACCCGCGACCCCAACCTCATCTTCTTCGAGGTCATGAACGAGCCGGAGGTCGAGGACGACTTCCGCTGGCAGGGAATCGAAGCCCAGACCATCGCCCTCATCCGCAAGGCCGCGCCGCAGAACACCATCCTCGCCGTCGGCGCACACTGGGACAGCCTTCAGGACCTGCTCCGACTGACGCCCTTTGCCGACTCCAATCTCATCTATAACTTCCACTTCTACGAGCCGTACGAGTTCACCCATCAGGGAGCCACCTGGGCCACCGGCTGGTGGCGCTACACCCACAGCGTGCCCTACCCGGCCAACGATGCCGACACCGCCGTCATGACGCGCACCCTGAGCCAGATTCCGGACGCTGCCGACCAGCTTGACCTGGAGCGCTACTTCCTCGACGACTGGAACGCGCGCCACATCCGCCTGCTGCTCGATGCCGCTGCCGCCTGGGGCAGCGCCCACCATGTGCCCATCGTCTGCGACGAGTTCGGTGCCTTCCGCGACCACTCCCTGCCGGCCGACCGCGCGCAGTGGATTCACGACGTCCGCAGCGCCCTCGAAGCCGACCATATGGGATGGACGATGTGGGACTATCGCGGCAGCTTCGGCGTGGTCACCAAGACCGACGGCCAGCCCGCCATCCCCGACCCGCTCGTCGTCCACGCGCTGGGCCTGACACTGCCACCGGGATGAGTGGACTGGGCTGCGCTCTAACCACTGGATCTCTGCGCAGAGCTGATTTTTACAAAATCTAAATTCGATCCGGCTACACTGAAAGGGGTTCCTACGGAAACTCCATTCGTAATCCGGAGCCAATCATGCCCGATAAGGTGAACCCGGAGGCAGTCGCCGACTGCTGCAATCGAATCCATTGCAACGCTCACATTGGCAACGCTTCACAGCAGTACTTGGCGGGTATCGGCGTCTCATCCGGGCAAAACTGAACAACAGCAGAAATGCATAAACAAGGCAGCACCAAAGATACAAATCTGTGTGGAGGATGCGTGTATGCGAGTATTGGTGACCGGAGGAAGTGGATATGTTGGATCTCATGCTGTACGCGAACTGGTGCGTGGAGGCCACGACGTTGTTATTTATGACAACCTGAGCACCGGGCATCGCTTCCTCAGCGACGGGTATCCGCTCATCGAGGGCGATATCGCGGATGGGGATCGGTTACGCGAAGCACTCCAGGGCATGGACGCGGTCATGCACTTTGCTGCCTCTGCCTATGTCGGCGAATCCGTCGCCAACCCACGCAAGTATTTTCATAACAACGTGGAGTCCGCACTGAAGATGATGGATGCCGTTCTGGAAACTCCCGTGCGGCGCATGATCTTTTCGTCCACATGCGCAACCTACGGAACCCCCAGGCAACTTCCCATCACGGAAGACTCCCCCAAGGATCCGATCAATCCCTATGGTGCAACAAAGTTGTTCTTTGAACGAGTGCTGGCAGCCTACAGTGCTTCGGCCGGATTGCAGTTTGTTGCGCTCCGTTACTTCAATGCTGCAGGAGCCATTGCGGATGGTTCGATTGGTGAGCTGCACACCCCGGAAACTCACATCATTCCTCTGATGATGAAGGCCGCTCTTGGCAGTGCGCCGCCATTGTCTGTCTTTGGAGGAGATCTGGAAACGCCCGATGGAAGCTGCATTCGTGACTACATCCATGTTTCCGATCTCGGCGCGGCTCATGTCAAAGCCTTGGAGTATCTCGCAAATGGCGGGCCCTCCATCAGCATGAATTTGGGAACAGGTCGCGGCGTATCCATCCGGGAACTGATTTCCACCTTCGAGCGCCTGACGGGGCGAACCGTGCCTCATTCCTATGCTCCACCACGCGCAGGCGATCCGCCTGTACTCTACGCGGATGCCTCGCTGGCGGAACGCGTGCTCGGCTGGAAGGCCACGCGCGACCTGGAAACGATTCTTGCCTCTGCATGGAAGTGGCAGCAGAAGATTGAAAGCCAAATGTAAGACTCTGGAATCCCGACGCTTCTCAAGTGTCCGCGTAAAAATAAGCTGGACACTTGGGCTGGTGGTCGGGTGACCCCACTCAAGCTTCTTTTGCTTGAGTGGGGTCACAGATGAGCGGGCATAGTCATCCGCCGCCCTTTCTCGCTTCTTTGCCGTCCGATCCGATTCATTTCCATGGTGGCGGTTGGGCGAGGTGGGACTATCGCGGCAGCTTCGGCGTGGTCAACAAGACCGACGGCCAATCCGCCATCCCCGACCCGCGCGTCGTCCACGCGCTGGGCCTCAGACAGCACTGATTGATTTGTCTATCGGGAAATTTCGGTATGTGTTACGAAGAATTACCGTATACCTGACATCGGGCGAATCCCTATTGGTACGGCAGTCGGTTCTTGTAATGTTCTCGCTTGCTTCAAGCTTGATCGAAAAACTCTTCGTCCACACTCTTTACATGCAACGTTTCTTCAATCCGACAACCGATATTGTGACGAATCATGAGTTTGGTCAGCTGCTCGCCATCAATAAGTACGATCCGCTTGCTGAGTACTTCCGCAGTTTCTCGTGCCTGTTTGGTAAAGGTAGACGCTGTTACAAATAATCCTTTGCTCGCCTTGAAGCGATCAAGACTGCCGAAAAAGTCCCGAATGGCGGCTGGACCTACCGAGTTGCCCTCTGCATAGCGTTTCGCCTGTACATAAATTCGATCTAACCCAAGTTGATCCTGATCAATCACTCCATCGACTCCCCCATCGCCCGATCCTCCAACAAGGGCATTGTTTACATCCTGGAATGACCCACCGTAGCCCATTCCTACCAGCAGCCTTACAACCAAACTTTCAAAAAATGTGGGGTTGCTCGATCGGATTCTCTTGATGAGATCATCAGCGAGTGCCAATTCCATTTGTCGGTGAGCACTGCGCATGATTTCATCTGGAGTATGTGCAGGATGATCCTGTGTCGATTTAGGCGATTCTGCCAATTCCTCTGCAGACCCGTCTTCTATTGTTGCCTGCCGAAACGCCTTAAACTCGGGAAAGCGCGTCAAGAATGTTATATCGATCTTCTTGGGTGGATCAGCCAGCACACCGCGTCCCGTTTCACTAATCTGGAAATGTGCCCGTTTCGTCAATTCGATCAAACCAGCTTTTCCCAGGTAACTCTTCGCCCAATGCACCCGATTCGCAAATGTGGTTTGTTTTCCAGACGGGAGAAGCTGTGTTCGCTCTTGAGATGTCAGATTGAACTCATCTGCGAGCTTTTCCACCACATCTCCGATGCGAACTTCGCCGTGATTCGCTTCCCGCAATACCGGCAAAAGTAAAGTCTGAAAATCCGGAATCGACATGGTTCCCCCGTACCAAGTTTTTTGACGCTATTGTTTGGCTTCTTCACTCACAATATCCAGCAGCGTATCGGAGGGCAGTGAGGCCCGGATCACCACCCGATTGCGGCGGCTCGTCAGCTGTGCGGTGGACAGCACCTGCTGCAGCCCGCGATTGGCCGGCGTCGGCGCCAGTCCCACGG
>JAKBAG010000237.1 GCA_021809235.1 Acidobacteriota bacterium | reverse complement strand
TAAAGGGAGAACCGCTGATCTGTTCGGCGTATAGGCCAAGAGCATGACGCTGGGGAGAGTTTTGCCCCTCGGGCAGCGCACCAGCTACAGCTTCCGTGGCAAACTCATTGCCGAATCCGCTCATATAAGTGCGGGACGAACTCATAGATTCCTCCAGGAAAGCGATCGGCTAAAGCCGTCCGTCTGCAGCCCGTTGTTCTGCCTCTCGCATAGCCTCAAAAATCTCATCGAAGCTTTCAATGGCGTAGAGCAGATGATGCATCTCATCCACTTTAACCGGCGTTTGAATCACGGCATCCAGAGAGAAGTTGCGCACTTCACAGTGCCCCTCCAAAACATGCCGGAATTCACCATGGGAACTGATCAGACCGCTACCGTAAACCTTGATGGTGTTGTGCTGCCGGATAAGTCCAAACTCAACCGTGTACCAGAACAGTCTGCCGAGCTTCTCCAATACGATGGGATTCGTAGTGCTGGCGCAGACCCGCCCGTAGTGCTGGAGAAAGTCGGCAAAGACAGGATGGGCATGCATGGGAACATGGCCAAAAACGTCATGGAAGATGTCCGGCTCCGGTGTATATTCCAGCGAGTCCCGATGGCGTAGCCAGGTAGTGGTGGGGAATCTTCGCGTGGCCAGCATCTCAAAGAAAGCTGGCGCAGGTAAAAAGCCGCTGACCGGAGTGGAGCACCATCCGGTCAGCGGTCGAAGCCGATCGCTGATGCGTGCAAGATTGGGGATGCGATCGGCCAGCAAACCTATGCTGACGTAGCCGTCCAGATATTCCTGTGCGGCATGTTCTTCGATGTGTGGCATGACGCGGCTGACCAGTTCCTGCCAGACAGCGTGTTGCTCGTCTGTGTAGGCTGCATAATCCTGCTCCGTCAAAAATGGATCTGCTGCACTCGCCAGAAGGCTCATCGTTACACCCGTTGTCCTACGGAATTCAAAGGTTGCCGCGCGCCTGCTGCTCACGTTCAATTGCTTCAAACAGTGCGCGGAAGTTCCCCTTGCCGAAGCTGCGACTTCCCTTACGCTGAATGATCTCAAAGAAAAGCGTCGGGCGATCCTCTACCGGACGCGTGAAAATCTGCAGCATATAGCCTTCATCGTCGCGATCCACGAGTATGCCCAGTTCTTCCAGGTCACGAATGGGCTCCTCGATGCATCCCACGCGTTGCTCCAACTCGGTGTAGTAGCTGTGAGGCACGCGCAAAAACTCCACGCCCTGCCGTTGCAGCGTGCTTACGGTGTGCAGAATGTCATGCGTTGCCAGCGCGATGTGCTGAACCCCCGGGCCACCATAGAACTCCAGAAACTCCTCTACCTGCGACTTGCGTCGGCCTTCGGCAGGCTCGTTGATGGGAAACTTCACATACCCATTGCCGTTGGCCATCACCTTGGACATCAGTGCGGAGTACTCGGTGGAGATGTCCTTGTCGTCGAAGTGCTGGTAGAGGCGGAAGCCCATCACCCGCTCATAGAAATCCACCCAGGCGTTCATCTCGTTCCAGCCCACGTTCCCAACCATGTGGTCGATATGCAGCAGGCCCACGGGACGCGCAATCGGATCGTGCTCAATGGCGCAATATCCAGGAAGAAACGCCCCGTGATAGTTCTTCCGCTCCACAAAGGTGTGCACGGTATCGCCGTAGGCTTGAATGCTGGCCAGAATCACCTCGCCGTGCGCGTCTCGGAGAGTAGTCGGCTCCGAAACGCTGTGGGCACCGCGCTGGGTGGCCTGTGTCCACGCATTCCGTGCGTCGTCCACAAGCAGTGCAATGGCATGAACACCATCCCCATGCCGTAGGACATGATCGGCAACTGCGTGATGGCTGCGCAGCGCGGTCGTCAGCACAAATCGAACCTTGCCCTGCTGTACCACATAGGAGGCGCGATCATACTGTCCCGTCTCCGGACCTGCGTAAGCGATCAGCGTCATACCAAATGCGGTGCGATAAAAGTGCGCGGCCTGCTTCGCGTTGCCGACATAGAACTCCACGTGATCGGTGCCCAGCAGCGGCATGAAATCAGGTGTGGCTGGAGTTGCATGATCCGGATGGAGCAATGCACTGGCGTGCAAAGTCGTGCTCATGACTGAAACCTCGCTTGAAATCCAGTGCCGGATGGATGTGTGGAGAAGTGCCCGGCAGTGGAACATTCTCCAAGATAGGCCGGAATTTAGAAGCTGTGAATATGAAAGCAACGGATTTTTCTTGCCAATGCCTACGGTTGAAAGGCATAGTGAATTTTTCCCCTAAGGATCGTAAGAATGACGAATCGACACTTTCCCAATGCCTTTGAACTGGATCCCATCTCCTGGAAGATTCTGGAGGCTCTGCAGCAGAATGCTCGGATGACTTTCGCTGAACTGGGGCGCAAGGTGGGCCTATCCACACCTGCCGTAGCTGAGCGTGTCCATCGATTGGAGGAGGCTGGCATCATCACCGGCTACCATGCAGCCGTCGATCCATCGCGACTGGGGATGACAGTGCGCGTAATTGTGCGTCTCACCATTCGCGGTGGAGATCTGCAGGTCAGCCGTGCCGTTGCCGCTATTCGCGATCTTCCCGAAGTAACTCGGTGCCATCGCGTAACCGGCGACGAGTCGTTTGTGATGGAGGCCAACGTTGTCTCCATCCGCCATCTGGAGGCATTGATTGATCGCCTTGGAGGCGTCGGTGCCACATCCACCTCGACGGTTTTATCCACGCCCGTAGAGCAACGCATCCTTCGCCGCAAGGAAATCGAGTTACTCACGGATCGTCACTAAGACTTGCTTTGATCTCATCGAAGGCGAAGAGCCAGTCCTAATATGAAGGTGCTATATTCGTGGAGTTTTGAAGCTGGATGTTTCAAGCCTGCAGGTTGTGAGTGGATAACGCAGATGAATGAGACGGGAAATAGACTGCCAAGCAAGCTGGATGCAACGAGCCCGCGCGCTCAGGCCAATCGCGATGCACTGCGTGAGTGGATGGAAGTCCTGCATGCGCAGGAAGAAAAGATTCGCAGCGGAGGAGGCACCAAGGCCATTGCGGCGCAGCATGCCAAGGGTCGGCTTACCGCGCGGGAGCGGATTACGCAGTTGATTGATCCGGAGACCGAACTGCTGGAACTGGGACTCTGGGCTGCGTATGACATGTATTCCGAATACGGTGGCGCTCCTGCAGCCGGAGTTGTCACCGGACTTGGGCGCGTCTGCGGGCGAATGTGCATGATCATTGCCAACG
This sequence comes from Acidobacteriota bacterium, assembly GCA_021809235.1. Lineage (GTDB taxonomy): Bacteria > Acidobacteriota > Terriglobia > Terriglobales > Acidobacteriaceae > Acidicapsa. Next base: position 1,389 of record JAKBAG010000237.1, on the reverse strand, counting down.
ATGCGACGGTCAAAGCCGGCGCATTCTTTCCCATGACGGCCAAGAAGGTGCTGCGCGCACAGACCATTGCATTGGAAAACCGTATTCCCACGCTGTATCTGGTGGATTCTGCTGGTGTCTTTCTACCCTTGCAGGAGGACGTATTTCCAGATACGGATGATTTTGGTCGAGTGTTTCGCAACAACGCTGTGATGAGTGCGCGCGGGATTCCGCAGATTACGGCCATTATGGGAATGTGTGTCGCAGGCGGTGCGTATCTGCCCGTGATGACGGACACGATTCTGATGACGGAAGGCTCAGGACTATTTCTCGCCGGACCCTCGCTGGTGCAGGCTGCCATTGGACAGAAGACGGATGCCGAAGAACTGGGCGGAGCTGCCATGCATGCGGAGATCTCCGGCACGGTGGACTTCCATGAACCGGATGATCCCAGTTGTCTGGCTCGAATGCGTGCTCTGGTAGATATGTTTGGAGATCGACAAGCCAGCACAGACAGGAAGCCGTTTTCGCAGATTGCCTTCAATCCGCAACAGGATGCGCCGCTCTATCCGGCCGAGGATCTGTACACGATGCTGAATCCTGCGCCGGGCGCCACCAGTACCTATGAGATGCGCGAGATCATCGCGCGTCTGGTAGATCGCAGCGAATTTTTGGAATACAAGGCGGAGTTTGGTCGCACACTCATCTGCGGCTATGCACGCATCGGTGGATACTCGGTCGGTATCGTAGCTAACCAGAAGACGAATCAACGCAACACGGTGGCCACCGGTCCACAGGCTGGAACACAGCGCATTGAAGTGGGTGGTGTGATTTACACCGAAGCCGCCCAGAAGGCAGCACGTTTCCTCATGGACTGCAATCAGAACCTCGTTCCACTGCTGTTTCTCCACGATGTAAATGGCTTCATGGTAGGCAAGGAAGCGGAATGGTCAGGAATCATTCGAGCAGGCGCCAAGATGGTTTCTGCTGTAAGTAACAGTGTAGTTCCCAAGCTGACGGTGATCATCGGCGGTAGCTTTGGCGCTGGACATTACGCAATGTGCGGCAAGGCATATGATCCCAGGTTTGTCTTTGCCTGGCCCACCGCTCGCTATGCGGTGATGAGCGGTGCTTCAGCCGCCACCACACTGGCGGAAGTGCGAGCCAGGCAACTGGAGCGTGAGGGCAGGGAACTGACAGATGCGGATCGGGCGCAGATACGCGAGGAGATTCAGGCCAATTATGATGCGCAGGCGGATCCCCGCTACGGTGCATCCCGACTGTGGATTGACTCAATCCTGGACCCGCTGGAAACGCGTGCCGCACTGATCACCGCGCTGGAAGCATGCGCCTTGAACCCGGACGTCCCGGCCTTTCATCCCGGAATTTTACAGACGTAATTGCGTCTGA
>JAKBAG010000236.1 GCA_021809235.1 Acidobacteriota bacterium | reverse complement strand
GACCATCTCCTCCGCTGCAACGACTCCAGTCCGGACCGTCCCGCAGTCTTGTAGCCGGACGAAAAACCGTGCTTCCCGACCGCAGGCTGAACCTGCTAGCGTGGAGAAGTTGCGCGACATGTCGCCGCTCAACGAAAGGACACCACAGAATCATGGGCTTTCCATTCCAGAATGTCGATTTGATCCGCCTGGACACCCTCCTGAGCGAAGATGAGCGCATGGTACGCCAGACCGCTCGCCAGTTTGTGGAAGACAATATCATCCCCATCATCGAGGACTGCTTCCGTGAAGGGCGTTTCCCCCGCGAGCTTGTACCCCAGATGGCGGAGCTGGGATTCTTCGGAGCCAACATAGAAGGCTATGGCTGCGCCGGCATGTCCAACGTCGAGTATGGACTCGTCATGCAGGAGTTGGAGCGCGGAGACTCTGGTATCCGCAGCTTCGTCAGCGTGCAATCAGCACTGGTCATGTATCCCATCCACGCCTTTGGCTCCGACGAGCAGAAGAACACGTGGCTGCCCGAGCTGGCCGCGGGGCGCAAACTCGGCTGTTTTGGACTCACCGAGCCCGGCTTCGGCTCCAATCCCGGTGGCATGACTACCCGCGCCGTGCGTGACGGCGACTCCTACATCCTGACCGGGGAAAAAATGTGGATTACCTCTGGAACCATAGCCGACGTAGCGATTATCTGGGCCAAAGTGGCCGATGAAAACGACAAGGTTCGTGGCTTCCTCGTAGAAACCGACCGCGCTGGATTCCGCTCGGATGAGGTTCATGGCAAATGGTCTTTGCGTGCCTCCATCACCGCTGGACTCTCCCTGCAGGAGGTGCGCGTACCTGCCATCAATCTGCTACCCGGCACCAGCGGCCTCAAAAGTGCGCTCATGTGCCTGAATCAGGCCCGGTACGGCATCAGCTGGGGCGCTATTGGCGCAGCGATGGCCGTCTATGACACGGCACGCCAGTACGCTGCCATGCGCAAACAGTTCCGGAATGAGCCCATTGCCAGCCATCAACTCATTCAGGAAAAGCTCGTCTGGATGATCTCGGAAATCTCCAAAGCCCAGTTGCTCAGCCTCCACGTCGGCCGCCTGAAGGACAAAGGACAACTCGGCCATGAGATGATCTCCCTGGCCAAGCGAAACAACGTCTGGATGGCGCTTGAGTCGGCGCGCATCGCTCGTCAGGTTCTGGGTGCCAACGGCATCACCGAGGACTATCCGATCATGCGCCACATGATGAACCTCGAGTCCGTCATTACCTACGAAGGAACCCACGACGTGCACGGACTCGTCATCGGCCAGCACATCACCGGCATCCCCGCCTACTGAAGTGATCCCATTGTTTCCTCTCACGTATACTGACCGTACCGCGCAGCATACGCCGAGAGGAAACAATGGCCACGCAATCCGCTGGCAAGCTGAATAACATTCAACTCCTGCGGGCCTACGCCTCGGTTGCCGTCGTGTATTTTCACACTGGCTTTCGGTTTGGTCCCGTACATCCGATTGGTTCCTTCGGTGTAGACCTGTTTTTTGTCATCAGCGGTTACATCATGGCGCGCATTCTTGATTCCGAAAAGACGCGCCCGTACTTTCTGCGGCGACGCATTCTGCGCATCGTACCGCCTTACTGGTTCTTCACGATTCTGGTATTCGTGTCAGCGCAGATCGCGCCGCGACTGATGATATCGACCACCGGGAACAAGAGCGAACTGCTTAAAAGTCTGTTCTTTATTCCGTTTTTCAAATCCCCGGGACTGCTGCGACCAACGCTGTTTGTTGGATGGAGCATTAACTACGAGATGTACTTCTACTGCGCGCTCGCTCTGGGACTGGTACTCTCAACGCGGCGCGCGGCTTGGATCGGCAGCGGAATCATACTGGCCGTGATGTCCGCCTGCCTGGTGTCCGGACACCGCGGCGCGCTGACCCAGTTTTACGGTGATCCGATTGTGATCGAATTTGTCATGGGCGTAGTTGGCTACTACGTCTGCAAGAGGGTCGGCGCGGTACAGTCCCGGACGATCAAGTTACTCCTGTTGATCGCTGCAATCGCATCGGCACTCGTACTTACCGCTAGCGAGGGATTCGTCCTCTACCTGACGCATATTCGCGCCATCTCGCTCGGCCTGGCAGCATGGGTGGCCGTTTGTTCAGCGGTGGTGCTGGCCGCAAGCGGGTGGGATACACGCAATCGACTGCTGATCCTCATTGGCGATGCGAGCTACGTACTCTATCTGGCGCATACCTTTGTGATCTACTTTCTAGGTCGCGCATTGGCTCCGCATTTCGGTGCCTGGCTCTCCCTGAACAGTCCAATTGGAATGCTGACCGATGTGGTGGCAGCGGTCGGGATTGGAATCCTCCTGCACCTTTACGCGGAGCGGCCGCTGCTGCGCATTCTGACCACGCGTTTTGGTGGCCACCGCCCACCATCGGAGTTCGCTCCCACGCCAAAAGCATGAGCCGACCCGAAGGTCGGCTCATGCTTTATTCCCTGCTTACGGATCTAGCTCACGCGCTCAATCGTCACAGACTCCAGTACCACCGGCTTCAGAGGCTTGTCCTGTGAGTTTCGCGGCAGCTTCGTGATCTTGTCAGCAACTTCCTGCCCTTCAACCACTTCGCCAAAGATCGTATGTCGTCCGGTCAGCCACGTGGTCGCTGCCACGGTGATAAAGAACTGGCTTCCATTCGTATTCGGTCCTGCATTGGCCATGGCCAGCTTTCCCGGCTTGTCAAAGCTGTGCCGGGAGCCGCGCGTTTCATCCTCGAAGCGATAGCCCGGTCCGCCCATTCCGCTTCCGGCCGGGTCGCCGCCCTGGATCATAAAATCGGGAATCACGCGATGGAAGATCGTCCCGTCGTAAAGCTTATCCGTCGAGGTCTTGCCTGTCAGCGGGTGCTTCCACTCGCGCTTGCCCTCGGCCAACTCGATAAAGTTTGCCACCGTGATTGGTGCGTCCTCCGGAAACAGGCGAACTGTGATATTCCCCTCGCTGGTCTGGAAGATGGCGTATGTACCTGTGGTAAGTTCCATGCAGATTCCTTTCTGTATGCGGCATCGCTGCCGGTTGGGCCTGGGATGCCGGGGTTCAGTGTTTCGTGCCTGCTGCGGGCGCTGCACCTGTACCGGGAGCTGATGGCTCGGACGGCAGCGGTGGCACCGGCTCGCCTTCCGGCACAATCACCACCTTGTTCAGCACCACCGGTGTGATCGGCTTATCATTGCCATCGCGGTCCACACGTGCAATGGCCTTAACCACCACCACGCCATCTGGATCGCACTGTCCAAAGATCGTGTAATGCTGATCGAGCGATGGATAGGCCTGTTCGGTGATGAAGAACTGGCTTCCATTGGTATTGGGGCCAGAGTTGGCCATGGCCAGTCGTCCTGGCTCATCGAAATTCAGGTTGGGGTCAAACTCGTCGTCGAACTTGTAACCAGGATCGCCCATCCCCGTTCCAGTCGGGTCGCCGCCCTGGATCATGAATCCCGGTATCACGCGGTGGAACGTCGTACCGTCGTAGTAGGGCTTGCCGCTAACCTTCTTCTGCGTCGCTGGATCGATCCATTCCCGGCTTCCTGTCGCCAATCCAATGAAGTTGGCCACCGCGTTCGGTGCCTGCTTCTGATAGAACTGGCAAACAATCCGCCCCATGGAAGTCTGGAAGATCACATGCGGTCCATTGGGGTGCACAAATGCTGCCGCCTGAGGCGTAGGACCATCCGGCAGATCCGCATCCGAGGCAGGAGTGGCTGGCGATGCAGGAGTGGACTGCGTCGTCGCCGACGTTGCCGGAATCTGCGTCGTAGCCGGGGTCTGCTGTGCCCGTACCGATAATCCACCGCAGGCCAGTAGGACCAAAAGGAGGGAGTGGGAGATCCGTGTCATCACTGGACAGAATAAACTACCCTGCCCAGTCTTTGCTCATACGCCAAAATGCTATTCCCTCAGGATTCCTCGTCTTCCCGAAGCCGTGCCAGGGCCGAGAAATCCTCAAGCGTCGTCGTGTCACCGGCAATCTTACCCGTTGTCGCCAGTTCTCGCAGCAGCCGACGCATAATCTTCCCGCTGCGCGTCTTTGGCAGCACATCCGTAAAGCGAATCTCCTCCGGTCGAGCCAGTGCGCCAATCTCCTGAGCCACCCAGCGCTTCAGTTCCTGCTTCAGCGCCTCCAGATCACCGGCGGCGCGCGCCGCCGTCTCCAGCGTCACAAAGGCCACAATTGCCTGGCCTTTCAGATCATCCGGACGGCCTACCACCGCAGCCTCGGCCACTTTTGGATGCGCCACCAGTGCCGACTCCACTTCCATCGTACCCAGCCGATGCCCGCTCACGTTGATGACGTCATCCACGCGCCCCATCAGCCACAGGTAACCATCCTCATCGCGCCTCGCGCCATCGCCGGTAAAGTAGCAGCCCGGCACATCCGACCAGTAGGTCTTCCGATAGCGCTCCGGATCGCCGTACACCGTCCGTGCCATCGAGGGCCAGGGTCGCCGTACCACCAGCAGCCCACCGCTGCCAGCTGGAACCGGCTTCCCGCTGCGATCCACCACATCCGGCTCCACCCCAAAGAACGGCAGCGTCGCCGAACCCGGCTTTGTCGGCACAGCACCCG
>JAKBAG010000013.1 GCA_021809235.1 Acidobacteriota bacterium | reverse complement strand
CTGCCGCGCCAGCCAGGCCAGCAACTCGCTCTCGCTGCGGAAGATCTCGCAGCGCATTCCGTGGTAGGGCTGCACCCGCTCCACATACATGCCCGTCAGCGCCTCAAAGCCGGCCTTGGCCCCGCTTCGCTGCGTTCGTGCGCCGATGTGTGCCAACGTGATCTGCATTGCGTCCCCAGTCTACACAGCCTCCGGCAGGCCCGGTAGCGCCGCCCGGCAAGACACGTGCCCCGTTGCTCCGATACACTGCGGTCATTCCGTGCGGAATCGGTTTACCTCCGCATCGTTTCCCCTGAGGTGTACGCCATGCCCATCGTTGCCGGAGTTGACTTCGGAACCCTCAGCGTCCGCGTGACGCTGGTCCACAGTGAACGCGGACCCATCGGCACCGCCTCGGCGGAATATCCCCTCCATCGCCGCCGCGAAGATCCCGATTTCGCCACCCAGTCCCATGAGGACCAGATGCGCGCCCTCACCCGCGCCATGCAGGCTGTCCTGGAGCAGACCGGCATTGCCGGCGAAGGCGTGGCCGCACTGGCTCTGGACACCACCGGCTCCAGCGTCCTTGTGGTCGACTCCGCCATGCGTCCGCTCGACGACTACTATCTCTGGTGCGACCATCGCGCCCACGCCGAGGCTGCCGAGATTACGGCCAAGGCCCACGCCATGCAGATTGAGGCCATCGACTGGTGTGGCGGCGTCTACTCCCACGAGTGGGGATTCGCCAAACTTCTGCACTGGCTACGCCACAACCCCGAGCAGCGTGAGCGATTCGGCACCGCACTCGAACACTGCGACATGGTGGCTGCCACCCTCTGCGGCGTCACCGATCCGGCTCAGCTGCGCCGCAGCGTCTGCGCCATGGGGCACAAATGGCTCTGGAACCCGCGCTGGGGGGGATTCCCGCCCGAGGAGTTCTTCGTCGCCGTCGATCCGCTGCTGGCCGGTGTGCGCGACAAGCTCGCAGGCCAGTTTCTCACCTCCGACCACCTGGCTGGTCACCTCAGCCCCTACTGGGCCGAGCAGCTTGGCCTGCGCGTCGGCATCCCCATCCCGGTCGGTGCCTTTGACGCCCATTGGGATGCCATCGGCTCCCACATCCGCGAGGGCGACGTCGTCAATGTCGTCGGCACCTCCACCTGCATCATTGCCATGGCTCGCCAGGCCCAGCTTGTGCCCGGTGTCTGCGGGGTTGTTCCTGGCAGTGTCCATCCGGAGTTCACCGGCATTGAAGCCGGACTCTCCGCCACCGGCGACATCTTCGACGCCATTGCCCGTCGCGCCGGCACCACGGTTGCGCAGCTTTCGGTCGGTCTGGCCGACTATCGTCCCGGCCAGACCGGCCTGCTTCGACTTAGCTGGGACAACGGCGACCGCACCGTGCTCGTGAATCCGGAGCTGGGCGGCGTCACCTTCGGTTGGAACCTGCTCCATACTCCGCAGGACGAACTCTTCGCCGCTATTGAAGGCACTGCCATGCACACCCGCATCATCCTCGAGCGCATGGCCCAGCATGGAGTTTCCGTGCAGCGCGTCATCAACGCCGGCGGCATCCCCCAGAAGAATGAGGTGCTCAACCAGGTCTACGCCAACGTCCTGGGCAAGCCCGTGCTGGTTCCGGCCGGCGTCCCCACCAGCCTCGGCTCCGGCATCTTCGCACTGCTGGCCGCAGGCGTCTACCCCAGCATCGAGGCCGCGCAGCAGGCCGTCTGCCTGCCCCTGCGCGAGGTGCATCCAGACCCGGCCGCCGTTGCCGTCTATGAGGAGCTGTTTGCCCACTATCGCGCGGCCTACTTTGCGCTCGGTCAGTCGGGCGCTGCCCACGCCGGCTCCACGCCGGCCCCGACAGCTCCTGGCCAGACAGGGCCGAATCTGGCCACGCTGCTTCCGGCCCTGCGTCGCATCGCCGCCCGCACCCGGGCCTGAATCCGGCGCCGTCTTTGCGGTGCAACTTTCGATCGATCAAATCATCGCGAACCGCACCCAATTTCCGCCCGGAGATTGGGTTATATCAGTATGACCATACCGTCATATAGCGCAATAACTCATTGATATATAGATACTTACACTCTGTGTGACCCGTGTCACAGGAATTTTTCCCGTATCCTCCCATACTTGAGCCCGGATCGCCCCCTGTGGTTCGTCACTGGTTCTACCACTCGGAGAGGTCCTCAGCAGGGTGACAGAGGAATGGCCTGACCCTGCAGAACGCTGTCTGCGCAGCACTTCGTTAGCAGTGCCGCAGCAGTTAGAAAAACCGGGCGGGAACCGATCCCGAGGGCTGAGATTCGGAATTCAGTCGCCCACGTAACCGCGGCCAGTTAACTCCGGCCGCGCCGCATTGGCACCCGCGCTCAGGGAGAGACGCTATGCGATCCAGAGATTCCTACTTCCAGACCTTCCAACTTCCAGCTCACTGCTGGAAGTTCCTCTTCGGCTCCCTGCTGTTGATGCTGGCACTCGTTCTCTTTGCTACTGAGCCGGCACTCAGCATGGGCCGTATGCCCCGGCCGGTGGCGCACCCCAGACCCGCGCAATCGCAGCCCGCAAAGGCACCTGCAGCCAACGGGCCATCCTCATCGGCCCATATTGTTGGCAACGACACCTGCACCACCTGCCACTCGGACGAGGCCAAAGCCGTGGACGCCAATGCCCATGCCCGGCTCGCCCTCCAGCACGGCGGCAAGGGAGCCACCTGCGAGAGCTGTCACGGTGCCGGCAGCGAGCATGTGGACTCCGGTGGGGATGCAACCAAGATCTTTTCCTTTGCCAAGGCCACTCCGGCGCAGGGTTCGGCCGTCTGTCTCTCCTGCCACGCTGCGGCCCATCCCAACTACAAGCGCACCGCCCATGGCGAGGCTGGAGTCTCCTGCATCGGCTGCCACAGTGTGCACCACGCTGCCGACACCCAGCAGACCCAGAGCCGCCAGGCGATGCTGCGCCAGCCCCAGCCGCAGCTTTGCTACAGCTGCCATACAGACGTCAAACCTGCCTTCCAGCAGGCCTTTCACCACAAGGTCAATGAAGGCATCATGAGTTGCAACGACTGCCACGATCCCCACGGCAGCTTCCAGAAGAACAATCTTCGCGCCGCAGCGGACCAGAACCAGGTCTGCATGAAGTGTCACGCCGACGCAGCCGGACCGTTCGTCTATGAGCATCCGCCGCTGAAGACCGAGGGCTGCACCAGCTGCCACACTCCGCACGGCTCGCAGAATCCGCGCCTGCTCACCCAGAACAACGTCAACACCCTTTGCATGCAGTGCCATACCGCCTCGTCGCTGTTCACCGCGCCCGGCACGCCATCCTTCCACAATCAGGCCAACCAGTACCAGGCCTGTACCGTCTGCCACACCCAGATCCACGGCTCGAACTCCAGCTATGTCTTCTTCAAGTAAGGGGGAATCATGAAGCGCTTCGCCATCATTCTGCCGCCCCGGATTGCTTCCCCAATCTCTGCCCGGCCTGTCCCTGCATTGCCCGGCGTTGTCTGCCGTCCCATGCCCATCGTGTTTGCATTCGCAGGTGCCGCTGCGCTGCTGCTTGCCACCCTGGCCCTCCCCGGCGCAGCAGCAGCGCAGGCCCCGGAGCCGTCGCAGCCTGCTGCCAGCACCAGCAACCCGTCGTCGGCCGTTCCGTCGGCTCCACCGGCCACCGCCGCGCAAACGCGCAACGATGCCAACCGCTACGATGCGCCCAAGGATCCGGCTCCGCTTTCCCAGACCGAGCAGAGCGCCAAATTCGCCTCCCAATATCAGATCCACAATGAGATTGAGGTCGGCGGCCACGTCGCACCTGTTGGTGGCAGCGGGGAAACCTATGCCACCTTCGTCAACCTCCACACCGGACCCCGCATGCTCAGCGAGTCCACGGAGATGCAGGTTGTTCCCGGAGCCCATCCCCTGCTCTTTGACCACTTGTCCAGTAACAGCTTCGGCTATGGCGGCGACCCCTACAGCGCCACCTTCCTGAACTTCGACAAGGGCAGGATCTATGACTTCGTTGGTAGCTTCCGCCGCGGTCGCAACTACTTCGACTACGATCTGCTGGCCAATCCGCTGGCGCCTGCCACTACCGGCAGCGTTCCCTACCTCACGTCACCGCATCTGTTCAACACCGTTCGCAAGATGACCGATGCCCTGCTCACCTTTGGACCGCTCTCCAATGCCAGCCTCCGCGTCGGCTTCAGCCAGAACAACAGTGAAGGCCCATCGCTGAGTACCGTTCACTTCGGCGCCGAAGCCCTGCTGAACCAGAACTGGGACATCCAGACCCAGAACTGGACGCTTGGTATCGACGCCAAGCTGCCGCGCCACTCCAGCTTCAGCTACGACCACATCATCACCCTCTATCGCGAGTTCACCACCTGGAACCTGGCCATGCTCAACGCCATGCTTTCCAACGGAACCCGCGTCAGCGGCGGTGTGGACTTCGTGCCTTCCTGGAATGATCCCTGCGCTGCACCCTTTCTGCCTGGTGGAGCCTACAATCCGGCCTGCAACGGCTACACGGCCTACACGCGTCAAGCGCCCACCCATCTGTTTACCCCTACCGAACAGTTCCGCTTCCACAGCGCGGCCATTCCGCGTCTGGATATGAACGGCCGCTTCGTCTACAGCGGCAGCACCGCCACGCTCGACAACTTCAATGAAACCTTTGCCGGCAATGAAACCCGCGTCAAGCTGCTCGGATCGGTGGAAACCGGCGCCGCCCGCATTCGCCGCGTGAACACCAGTGCCGACTACGCCGTCCTCTGGCAGGTCGCTCACAACCTTACCCTCTCCAACGTTGTGGACTACCAGTACTGGCGCATCCCGGGCACCAACAGCTTCACCACCCTCAACTACACCGGCACTTCCATGCTGGCCACGCCCACGCCACCCACATCCACTCCCGCTCCCGTGGCGGACTACCAGTGGATCAACCAGAAGTGGACCTCCGACACGGTGCTTGCTAACTGGGAGGCCTTCAGCCGCGGCAACTTCTCGCTCGGCTACCGCTATCGCACCCGGACTATCACGGACAGCCTGGGCGACAACATCCCCATTCATGAGGACTGGCTGCTCTTTGGCTCCGTCCTGCAGCCCATCTCCCAGCTCCGCATCAACGTCAACGTCGATGCCATGTCTGCCGACCGTGCCTACACCCGCATCAGTCCCCGGCAGAGCCAGCATTACGTCGTTCGCTCCACCTACAAGCCGGAGAAGTGGATGACCGTCACCGGAACCGTCAACATTCTGGAGAGCCGCGACAACGTGCTCTACGTCCACGCCCTCCAGCACAACCGCAACTACTCCCTGGGGACGGTCCTGACCTCTGGCGGCAACTGGTCCGTGGACGCCAACTATGCCTACACCAGCGTCTACTCCACCGTCACGGAGTGCTACACCGTCACGCCGAAGCCAGCCAACCCGGTCGCAGCCCAGGACCCGGCCTGCATCGCCAACGGCACGCCTTACCAGACCAATGACTACTACAACGTGCCCACACAGACAGGCTCCATCGGCCTGGTCTTTGCGCCCTTCACGCGGATTCACTCCACACTTGGCTATCGCGCCACGGCGGTCAATGGGAACGCCGCCACGATCAACGTCCGCCAGGTGGACGGCTCCCTGCAGTCGGTCTACCAGACCCCCTACTTCACCGTTGCCTACGACCTTCAGAACAACTGGCAGTGGAAGGGCAGCTACGACTACTACGGCTACAGCGAAGGCAGTCCTATCGGACCTGTCGGCGCACGCCAGTTCCACGGCAACGTCTACACCCTTTCGGTGCGCTATGCCTTCTAGGCATCAACACCGGTTCCTGCTCTCCGCGGCCAGACCCTCCCGTCTGGCCGCGGAGGGTCTGGCCCAACCCCCAACCATCCGAAACGGAGGTCATCATCCCATGACACGCATCCCTGTCTGCTTCGCTCCAACCCCGAATCCATCGCAAACTCCAGCCCATCGTCCAGCCTCTGGCCGCATGCTTCCGGCCGTCTTGGTCGCGGTCGCGCTGCTGGCGCCGGTTGCCGCGCGCGCCCAAAGCTCGGGAGCGGATGTTTACAAGGCCAAATGCCAGATGTGCCATGGCGCCGATCTGAAGGGCAACACCCCCGGCGGCAAGATGACCCATGCCCAGCCGCTGGACTCGCCGGAGGCTATCCGCAAGACCGATGCCGAGATGATTGCTGTCACCCGCAACGGCAAGGAGAAGATGCCAGCCTTTGCAGCCAAGCTCTCCGACGCCCAGATCAAGTCCGTCATCGCCTACATCCGCAGCCAGCAGAAGAAGTAACAGCCCGGCAGTCGGGCCAGAGGCAGGATTTCAACCTTCCCCGGCTGTCTGATTACCCGGGTCCGACTTCCACCCTATCCCGTTCTCCCTGCAGGAGGCTTTCCCATGTCGGCTCTCCAACACATCCGCGAGCAATGGCTTCGTCCGGCCCTGTTCTTCGGCAACAATCTTCTGAGTCTTCTGGGAGGCGCGATCACCAGCGCCTCCGCCTTTGTGCTCATCGGATTCTGGCTCATTGACGCCTTCGGTCACGGCGGCTCCCAGAATCCCTACCTGGGCATCATCCTGGACTTCTTCCTGCCGACTTTGTTTCTGCTCGGCCTCATGCTCATTCCCATTGGCATGCTCCTGCGCCGTGCTCGTCTCCGCCGCGCCGGCCAGCTTCCCGCAGCCTATCCCCGCATCGACTTCAACGATCCGGTCTTTCGCCACGGCATCGACATTGTCCTCATCGCCACCTTCTGCAACTTCGTCATTCTGGGCACGGCCACCTATCGCGGCGTCGCCTACATGGACACCGTCAGCTTCTGCGGTGCCACCTGCCACGTCATGGCACCGGAAGGCACGGCCTACCCCGTTTCCACGCACTCCGGCGTCGCCTGTGTGGACTGCCACATCGGCCACGGCGTCGGCGGATACATCTCGGCTAAGGTCAATGGCACCCGCCAGCTCGTGGATGTGCTTCGCCACCACTATCCAACGCCGATCCAGCCCAACGATATGCTGCCCCCCGCCAGCCAGACCTGTCTCAACTGCCATCGGGCCGACGCCTGGATCGGCGACCGCATCCGCATCCAAACCACCTTTGCCGATGACGCGACCAACACCCGCACCCGCACCCTGATCCTGCTGCATGTGGGCGGCCGCAACCTCGACGGACAGCTTTCCGGCATTCACGGTGCCCATCTGGGCCACATCGAATACATCTCCACCGACGCCACGCACCAGACCATCCACTACGTTGTGCATACCGCTGTCGACGGCACCGTCACCGAGTACACTGACACCGACCGCAAGACCGCCATGACCGGTATCCGCCGCACCATGGACTGCACCGACTGCCACAACCGCGTCGCGCACTCCTTCCAAACCCCTGCCCACGCGCTCGACCAGAGCATGCTTGCCGGACTCATCAGCCCCAGCCTGCCCTACATTCACAAGCAGGCACTGGCCCTGCTGCAGGCCAGCTACCCGGACCAGAAGCAGGCTCTCACCGCCATCCAGACCAGTCTCGCCCACTACTACCAGACCAACTATCCCGCCGTCTGGCAGAGCAGCCAGCTCCAGATCACCCAGGCGGCCTCGCGTCTGGCCGTTCTCTGGGGCCAGAATGTCTTTCCCTTCATGAAGGTCACCTGGGGCACCCATCCCAACAACCTGGGCCATAATGACTACCCCGGCTGCACCCGCTGTCATGACGGCAGCCACAACTCCGCCTCCGGCAAATCCATCGCCAGCGACTGCGCCACCTGCCACAACGTCCTCACCCTCGACGACAGCAATCGCAAGCAACTGGCCGATCTCGGCATCCAATAGCTGCCCCAGCACGGGCCGGGGCAGCGCATCTGCTCCGGGCCCGCCGGCTGCTGGACGAACCGGCTCCATGACGATTGGGTGAAAATCCCGCAGCCGATGCAACACTTCTTCCCCCTCCGGCATCGGATCATCAGCAAAAGAAAGCGATTCCTGCAACACCTCCGGCAAGTCCGGACTCTGCGCAGGCCTCGCTTCCGGCAGACGGCCGTGCCATCGGGGATCGGGGCAGAACGATCGCAAGCTAGACTCTGGCCCGTCCGAGCAGACCGCAGGGGCAACTTCCCCAACCGGTTCGGCGGCTCCATTGCACTGCCTGCCGCCCCGGCCAACAAGCCGAAGGCCGCAGCAACAGCAGTAACGATTGCAGTTCAGGGTCAGCGGTTCCGTACTTTAGATTCAGGACAGGGATTCAGCAGCAGGATTCAGGACCAGCAGCATGCGCCAGTCGCACTCCAACTCGACGCTCACGGCCGAACTGCCCACACGGCACCGCTTCCGTGCCATGGTGGTGCTGCTTGCGCTGGCCGTCGTCACCTGGGGTGTAGGCTATCGCGCATCGCTATATTCCAGCCAGAGCCTGGTCAGCAACTCGTTGCCTCCAGCCCGCATGCTCGCCCATCGCGCCTGTCCGGAGCGTAATCCGGGGCGCTACTCCGAGCGGGGTGTCGCGCGTATCCACCGTACGTTGCGCCCGGTGCAGCTACTGGCCATGCATGGGAGCACGCATCTGGCCATTCTGCTTCCGTCCAACTCCGGCTTAGCTGCTTCGGGTGTTCCGTTGGCTGCTAGCCTTTGGCCCGCACGGGGTCGGGGCGCCTGGATTTCCCGGCCCGGACTGCCGCGTCCGCCGCCTGTCGCTGCCTGAGCCGCCTGTCTCCGGCCCCATGTGGCAGCCCTCGGGTGCAGCCTTCGCTTCGGTTCTTCTCTTACTCTACTGACTCCAGCTTTTGAAAGGTGGACACGTGTTTCGCAAGCGCTCTCTCTGGATTCTGCTGCTCGTTGTGGCAGCCATCATCATCGTCGTCGTGGTTCGTAGCCACAAGCCGGCAGCCGCGCCTCAAAAGGCGCTTTCAGCCGCCGTTGCCGTTGCGCAGCAGGGCGATCTGACCGCGCAGCTCCAGGTTGCCGGCCAGTTCATCCCCTACCAGAATGTGGACGTTCATGCCAAGGTTTCCGGCTACGTCCGCTGGATCAAGGTGGATATCGGCGACATTGTGCACACCAACGAGGTTATGGCCAAGCTCGACGTTCCCGAACTCCGCGACCAGGTAGCGGAGACCAAGGCAGCCGTCCAGCACGCGCAGGCCCAGGTGGTCCGGGAAAAGGATGAGGTTGCCAACGCCGACGCCGCCTACCGTGCCATCCACCTCAACTACACTCGTCTGGCCGAAGCCGCCAAGGAGCGCCCCGGTCTCATTGCCCAGCAGGAGATCGACGACTATCAGGCCCGCGATCTGGAAGCGGCCGCCAAGATTGATGTCGCCAAGGCATCCTATGAAGCGGCCCAGCAGCAGTTGAACCTGGCCAAATCCAACGAGGACCGCGTCGCGGCGCTTTACGCCTACACCGATATCGTCTCGCCCTTCAATGGGGTCGTCACCTTCCGCTACGCCGATACCGGAGCGCTGGTGCCGGCAGGTACCAGCTCCAACGGAACCAACACCAATACGGAGTCCATGCCCGTCGTCAAAGTCGCCGAGAGCGACCTGCTTCGTCTCCGCATGCCGGTGCCGGAGTCCGATGTGCCCTACATCGACATCGGCGGCAAGGTGGACGTTCACGTCGATGCCACCGGCGAAGTCTTCCCCGGCAAGATCATTCGCTTCACCCGCGCTCTTGATCCCTCCACCCGCACCATGCTCACCGAGGTGGATGTGCCCAATCCCACGTTGAAGCTGACCCCGGGCATGTACGCCGAGACTACGTTCTACCTGCACACCAAGCACAACGCCATCTACATTCCCGCGCAGGCCGTGGTCACCTCCGGAAACAGCTACTATATCCTCGTTGTCGATGCCACCAACCATGTAGAAAAGCGCATTGTCCATCTTGGCATTCAGACCGCAGACAGGACGGAGATCATCGATGGCGGCCTCAAGGCCGGGGAAAGGGTGATTGCAGCCGGTCAGGACAACTATCGCGAGGGTGACCTCATCGATCCTCATCCGGCCTTCATTCCCACCGCGGCGCAGGAGGAAGGCAAATAAATGTCCTCATTTGCCATTCGCTACCCGTTCTTCATCCTGATGTTCTGTCTGATGATCGTGGTTGTCGGCATCACCACGGTCGCCAGGATGCCGGTCGATCTCTTTCCGGAGATCAACATCCCCGTCGTCGTCGTTGCCACCTTCTACTCCGGCATGCCGCCGCAGCAGATTGAGGCCGACATCACCGATACCTATGAGCGATTCTTCACCCTGGGCAGCAACATCGACCACATCGAATCCCGCTCGCTGACCGGTGTCAGCCTCATCAAGGTCTACTTCCAGCCCGGCACGGATCCCAATGCCGCCGTCAGTAGCATCTCCGGCCTGGCGCTGGCCGATCTGCGCCGTCTGCCGCCTGGCACGCTGCCGCCGGTCGTGCTGCCGTTTGACGCTTCCAACCTGCCCGTCTGCCTGATCACTCTCGAAGGCAAGGGGCTCAACGAAGTCCAGCTCAAGGACCTTGCCCAGTTCGAGGTCCGTAACCAGGTGGCCAACGTGCCCGGCGCATCCGTGCCTCAGCCCTACGGCGGCACCTATCGCCAGATTCAAATCTACGTTGATCCGCTCAAGCTGGAAGCGCATGAAATGTCTGTCATGGATGTGGTCAAGGCCATCAACGCCACCAACCTCATCCTCCCGGCCGGCGATGTCCGCATCGGTGCCAAGGACTACAACATCTACGCCAACAGCCAGGAAGACATCGTCCAGCGCATGAATGACATGCCGGTCAAGAGCGATGTCTCGAATACCGTCCGCTCCGTTGTCCGCGTCCGAGACATCGGACACGCCGAGGATACCGGCGCGCTCCAGTACAACATCGTCCGCGTCGACGGCCAGCGCTCCGTTTACATCCCCATCCTCAAGCAGGGCGGCGGCTCCAACACGATTGAGATCGTCAATGGTGTCCGCGAAGCCATCAAGCACCTGCTCGACGTGCCGGAGCAGTTGAAAACCGCGGTGGTCTTTGATCAGTCAGTCTTCGTCAAGATCGCGGTCAAGAACGTGATCAACGAGGGCACGATCGGTCTGTTCCTCACTGCGGTCATGATTCTGCTTTTCCTCGGCAACTTCCGGGCCACAGTCTCGGTCATGTTGTCGATCCCGATCTCTGCGCTCACCGCGTTCATCGCGCTCAACCTCGGCGGCAGCACCATCAACACGATGGTTCTGGGTGGCATCGCCCTGGCCCTTTCACGACTCATCGACAACTCCGTCGTGGTGCTGGAAAACATCTTCCGCCACATGGAACTGGGTGAAAGCCCCCGCGATGCAGCCGTGAACGGCGGCAAGGAGGTGCAGCTGGCGGTGCTGGCCGCAACGGCCAGCACCAGCATCGTCTTCTTCCCGGTCATCCTGCTGGTCGGCGTCAGTAAATACCTCTTCACGGCTCTCGCCCTGGCCGTGGTGCTCGCGCTGCTGGCCTCCTACATGGTCGCCATGACCGTTGTGCCGCTCTACTGCGCCCTGTTCATCAAGGGCGTAGGCCACCACGGCGCCGCGCACAATGCAGAAGAGGCCGAGCTGGAGATGGCAGAAGCGCACCATGCCCATGCGCACGCGCCGGCAGAGAAGGTCAGCCTCTTCCAGCGCATCGTTAACGGCTTCAACGCGCAGTTTGATCGCCTCCAGCACGCCTACGACAAGGCTATCGTTGTCTGTCTCGATCGCCCGGTCGTCGTTGTTCTCGGCTTCTCGGTCTTTGTCGTCGTCAGCTTCGGTCTCTTCCCGCTGCTCGGGAAGGCATTCTTCCCGCGCACGGACCCAGGCCAGTTCGTCATCAACTTCAAGGCTCCGCCAGGAACCCGCCTTGAGGTCTCCAACGAATACGCGGCCATGATGGAAAAGGAGATCCGGCAGATCGTCAGCAAGGACGACATGAACATGATCGTCACCAACATCGGCGTCACGCCCGATCTGTCCTCCATCTACACTTCCAATTCCGCCATGCACACCGGCTTCATCCAGGTGAGCCTGAAGGAAGACCACAAGGTCAGCAGCTTCGTCTACATGCAGCGCGTTCGACAGCGCTTCGCCAAGGACTTCCCGGAGGTTGGCGTCTACTTCCAGACCGGTGGACTCGTGGACTCGGTGGTCAACCAGGGCAAACCCGCCCCGATTGACATCCGCGTCGGCAGTGCCGATCTTGAATCCGGCTTCGAGTACGCCACTCGCGTCTCCCGTGCCGTTCGCAAGCTGGACACCGTCAACGACGTGCTCATCCCGCAGGATCTCGACTACCCCGGTCTGCGTCTGGACATCAACCGCGAACAGGCCGGTCTTGAGAATATCTCCGTCGAGGATGCCGTCGACAACGTCATCACGGCGCTCACCTCCGACTCCCAGGTCGCACCCACTTTCTGGGTAGATCCCAAGACCGGAAACAACTACTTCCTCAGCGTCCAGTATCCGAACGACCAGATCAAGACACTGACCGACTTCAAGGAGATTCCTCTCCGCGCCCGCGACAACAAGAGCTATATGCCGCTGGAGTCGATCGCCAACGTTGTCCCCATCAATACTCCAACCGAGGTGGATCACTACCAGCTTCGCCGCAGTTATGACGTTTACATCCAGCCCAAGGGCGAGGACCTCAGCGTCATCGGCTCCCAGGTGCAGAAGCTGCTGGCCAAAATGCCCGCGCCGCGCGGCGTCACCGTTCGCGTCTCCGGCGCTGTGCAGGACATGAATGAGGTCTTCGGCAGCTTTGCCATCGGACTCGTCCTGGCCATTGTCCTGGTCTACCTCATCCTCATGGCGCAGTTTGCCTCCTTCTCCGATCCGTTCATCATCCTGCTGGCCATTCCGCCTGGTATGTCCGGTGTGGTGCTTTTCCTGCTGGTTACCCACACCACGCTGAACGTCATGTCGCTGATGGGCGTCATCATGATGACCGGTATCGTCACCTCGGACAGTATTCTGATCGTCGAGTTCGTGGGCACGCTCCGCAGCCTTGGCCGACCACTCAAGGTCGCTCTTGCCGAGGCCTGCAAGATTCGTCTGCGTCCGATTCTCATGACCACGCTGGCCACGGTCCTCGGGCTCATCCCCATGGCTCTGGCTCTGGAACCGGGCAGCGAACAGTATGCCCCGCTGGCGCGCGCCATCCTCGGCGGACTCACCGTCTCTGGTACCGTCACCGTCTTCCTCGTGCCCTCAGCCTATTACCTGATGCACCGCAAGGAAGAGGCGCTTGAAGCTGCCGCCGCTGCCAGCGGCTCGGAGGCCATCCATGACTAAGCCATCCCTGTCCCAATCGACCCTGCTGGCTGCCGCGCTGCTGTTGCAGCCGGCGGTCGGACTGGCCGTCGCCAATCCTCCTGCAAAGCCGGCCACCGCACTGCCATCCGCACCGCAAAGCCACTCCTATGGCATGTCGATGCTCTCGGCTCAGGCCAATGCAGAATCTGCCGCATTTGACGCTGCCGCAGAAAAGCGTGCCTCCCAGGTGAACGGCCCTGGTGGCAAAACTCTCACCCGCCATCAGGCCGAGCAGCTTGCTTTGCAGAACAATCCACGCATCAGCCAGTACAAGCTGCTCGCGCTGGCCCAGAACCAGGTTGTCCGTGAATCCCGTTCCGCGTTGCTGCCCACCCTGGCCATCAACGCCACCGGCGTTGCCGCAGAGCAGGCCTCGCGCATCTCCTCGGGAACCGTGGACTCCTCGCGCATGCTCAACCACATGGGCGCAGGCGTCGCGCTCTCCCAGCTCATCACCGACTTCGGCCGTACCAATAACCTGCTGGCCAGCTCCGCTCTGCAGGCTCGCGCGGCCAACGCCAATTCCCTGGCCACCGTCGATCAGATCGTCCTCACCACCGACGTCGCCTTCTACAACACCCTTGAGGCCCAGGCCACGGTCCGGGTTGCCAAGCAGAATCTGGCCGCGCGCCAGGCCGTCCGCGACCAGATCGCCGCACTCACCGCCAGCAAGCTGCGCTCCGACCTCGATCTCAGCTTCGCCGACGTCAACCTCTCCCAGGCCAAACTCTTCCTGCTCGATGCCAACAACCTGGCCGATATCGCCATGGCCCAGTTGAATCGCATCCTCGGCCTGCCCACATCCAACAACTACAAGCTCGTGGATGACGCCGATCCGCTTCCCGAGCTTGCCCTCACGCCTGATCCGCTCCTGCAGCAGGCTATGCAACAGCGACCGGACCTGCAGGCCTATACCTACACCCACCAGGCCGATCTCAAGTTCGCCAACGCCGAGCGCGACCAGCTTCTGCCCACCGTCTCGGCCATCGGACTGCTCGGCACCACCCCGGTCGGCGACAAGCAGTACTACAACCCCGACTGGTATGGAGCCGCCGGCGTCAACGTCCAGATTCCGGTCTTCAACGGCTTCCTCTTCACCGCACAAACTGCCGAGGCCAGGCTCCGCGCCCGCGCCTCCGACCAGCGCACCCGCAACCTGGCCGAACAAATCACGCGCGACGTCAAATCCGCCTGGCTCAATGCCAACACCGCACGCCAGAAGATGACCGTCACCGCCGAACTGCTGAAGGAGGCCAACATGGCCCTCGACCTGGCCCAGACCCGCTACAACCTCGGCCTCAGCTCCATCGTTGAGCTCAGCCAGGCCGAGTACCAGCAGACCCAGGCCGCGATCCAGGATGTCAACGCCCGCTTCGCCTACGAGGCGGCACTGTCCAACATCCGCTACCAGACCGGCGTCCAACCCTGAACCTAATCTCGAAACCCTGAACAGCCTCCCAGCTTCCAGCCGCGAAGCTGGGAGGCTTTTTGCATCCAACGTACACATTCCCCGGCTCCAGCTTCAACCGCAGTGGTAACGTGAGTCCATGACGAGGCTGCTGCCATTCGACCTGCGCGCGCTGCACGCCGCCCTTTCCTCTGCCCGGATGGAGCGCGGACTCAGTTGGACAGAGGTGCTGGCGCAGATCAACCGAGCCTTTGCTGGTACGCCGTCAATCCCCATCAGCCTGGGCACCCTGTGCGCGATGGATCGCAAATCCTCCGTCACCAGCGCCGTCGTCCTGCAGGCTCTGCGATGGCTGGGCCGCACGCCGGAAAGCTTCCTCGCAGCCGCCGATCAGCAGCCCTACTTCGGCCCGGCACAGGCGCTGCCCGAGCCGGGTCCCGGCCGCATCCTCCGCTTTGACACCCGCGCCCTGCACGCCGCGCTCGACGCCTGCCGCACTGACGCTGGACTTAGCTGGAAGCAACTTGCCGGGCAGCTTCCCGGCTTCACCCCGGCCATGCTCACCAACCTGGCTACCGGCCCGCTCATCGGTTTCCCGCGCGTCATGTTCCCCACACAATGGCTCCATCAACCTGCCGCCCACTTTGTCCGCATCTGCAACCGCTAACCCCACGGAACCGAATCCACCGGCTCATCCAATCTAAGAGCGCGCCCGCCGCATGCAATGGATCGATATACTGGCCTCATGCGACCGGAAGTGGAACAGGCGGCTGCGCTTTTGCGGGAGAACACTCCTGCCAGCGTCAGTGCCGCGATAGAGCTTCTGCAGCGCACGGTGTTTGCCTTCAGCATGAAGGTGTGCGGACATCCTGAGGATGCCGAGGACACGATGCAGGAGGTGCTGATGCGTTCGGCGCCGCATCTGGTCCGACTCACGGATGCCAACGCGCTGGCTGTCTGGCTCTACACCGTCACCCGCAACCGTTGCTGGCGCATGCGTCGCCGCCATGCCGGAGCGCCGGACCGCACCCTGTCGCTCGACGAGCTGATGCCCGGCGAGGGCGAGCTGGCTGAGATTGCCGCCCGACCCTCGCCCGAGCAGGCTGCCGCCACCGGCGAAATGACCCGTCTGGTCCATCGTGCCGTCCTCGCCATTCCGCCGCAGTACCGGCTGGTCCTCGTCCTGCATGACATGGAAGACCTGGACCCGGAGCAGATTGCCCGCGTTCTGAACCTTCGTCCCGGCACGGTGCGGGTGCGTCTGCATCGCGCGCGCCTGGCCGTGCGCCGCGCCATGGCCCATTTGCTGGCCGTGGGTGAACTGCCGTCAGGCAGCACAGCCAGTTCTGCACAGGCCGGTGTGCAATCCGCCACGCAAGTTACCCCACAGGCCAGCCGACTCCGGAAAGCTGCCCCGGAACGCAGCCGTCGCAGCTCCCGCGCCCAGGCTGCGGCTGGCCATCCGGAGGCTACGCTCGCTGATTCCAGCAAGGCGAAGAAACCCATTCGTCCAGCAGCCTGCCGACAGCTCTTTGCCCAGCTCTCGGAGTTCCTGGACCAGCGGCTGCCAGAGCCGGACTGCCAGCGCATCTCCCGCCACCTGGAGGGCTGCCCGAACTGTATCCACTTCCTCGACGACCTCCGGCAGGCCATTGAGCGCTGCCGCAACCTGAGCGCAGCGCAGACCGGCGCCGAAGCCAGCTCCGGCTGCGACTCTCAGGTGAGCGCCGCCCTGCGCGATCTTCTCACGCGTGAGTACCTGCGGCTGATGAGTGACCCGGCCGCCTGAGCTGCCAACAGCATCCGGTCCCAGAGAAAGTGCAACAGGCAAAGCAGCACAAAAAAGCGAAGCCACACAAAAAACTGTGCCGTTCGGTGTAACAAATTCCCGCACCGTGGATTTCTCCTGGTGACGACATCCTTCGGGGATGGCCGCCAGCGAGGATGATTTTCGTGCGAACTTTGATTGCAATCCTGCTTGTCCTCACCGGAATCCCGCAGCTGCCAGCTCAGACTACGGCAGCCGGTGCCGCTCCGCTCACGCTGTCGGAGGCGGTGCAGCGTGCTCTGGACCACAATCCGGAGCGACGCATGGCCGCTGCCGATCTGGCCGCAGCTCGAGTGGCTGCGCGCAGCGCACGGCTGCCGTTGCTGCCCACGGTCGGCTTTGACGAGCTGATCACCCGCGGCAACGATCCGGTTTACGTCTTCGGCTCGCTGTTGCGCCAGCAGCGATTCTCCTCAGCGGATTTTGCCCTCAACAGTCTCAATCGTCCGCTGCCCTTCAACAACTTCGCCACCCGCTTCACCGGCAACTGGCTGGCGTTTGATTCCTTCCGCACCGAGCTGGGGATGCGCAGTGCCGACCACCAGCTGCGTGCCGCCACCGCGCTGACCACCCAGGCCGATCAACAGCTGGCCTGGCGCGTGACGGCGGCCTACGTCGGGGTATTGCTGGCGCGGCGACAGGTGCAGCTCACCGATCGTCAGCTTCATACGGCGCAGGCCCTGGTGGATGCCAGCAACGCTCGAGTGCAGGCCGGCACCGCCGTCTCTGCCGATGCGCTGAGCGCCGCCACTGCTCTGGCCTCCCGCCGGGAGGAGTCGATCGCCGCGCAGGGCGATCTGGCCACCGCCTGGGCTCAGCTGGAGCAGGCCATTGGCCAGCCCATTCCGGAGGCCGAGCGCGACCTGGCTCCGTTGCAACCGGCTACCTACACGCTGCCGCAGCTTTCCGATGCGGTTGCCCTGGCTCTGCGTCAGCGTCCGGATCGCCATGCCCTGGCCGAGCAGCTGGCCGCGGCACACACCGGTGTTCAGGCTGCCCAAGCAGCCTTTGGGCCCACTATCGGAACCTTCGGTAGCTGGGAGCAGGATCGAGGGGCCTTCACCGGGAACAGTGGCAACAACTGGATGGCCGGTGTGCAGCTCCATCTGGAACTTTTCCCTGCCGCAGCCCGTCAGCAGCTGGCCGCAGCCCGCGTTGCGCTCACCCGCACCCGCGCCGCTTCGGACTCAGCCGACAATCAGATCCGGCTTGAGGTGACTCGCGCCTGGTATGCCCACCGCACCGCCGACCAGCAGATGCAGGTGGCCCAGGCCGCCGTGGCCCAGGCCGACGAAAGCCTCCGCATCCTGACCAACCGTTACGATGCGGGTCTGGCCACGATGACCGATCTGCTGCGCGTGGAAGACGCCCAGCGACAGGCTCGCACCGCCTACTGGCAGGCCGTCTCCGGCAATCTGCTCTCCTGGGTCAATCTGCAGTATGCGATGGGCACTCCGCTGCCCCACGCTCTCGATCTTTCCGCGCCAACCGCGGCTTCTCTTCCGCAAACCACTCTTTCGCACGAGGCTCAGTGATGCAACGCTCATCCCAACTTCTCTCCGCATTTGCCCTGGTTCTTCCGCTGCTGGCCGGTTGCCACTCCACACCGGAGCCGCAGGCGCAGTCGCCCAGCACCGTCACCGGTCTTGCCGTTGGCCAGGCGGTTGCACGCACGGTGCCGTCCACCATGCAGGCCGTCGGCTCGGTTCACGCGGCGGAATCCACCGCAGTCTCGGCGCAGATCTCCGGCCGGGTGCTCGCCGTGCTGGTCCACGCCGGGGACTCTGTCCGTGCCGGCCAGCCGCTGGTCCGTATCGACAGCACCCTGGCCGCCAGCGATCTGGCCCGCAGCAACGCCGCTGTGGCCGCCGCGCAGGCTGCGGTCGCTGCCGCCCAGTCCCAGTCCGATCTGGCCGACTCCACCCTGCGCCGCTACCAGATACTGCGTGACCGCAAAAGCATCAGCCCCCAGGAATTTGACGAGGTGAGCCGCCGCGATCAGGCCGCCCAGGCCCAGCTCCGCGCTGCTGCCTCTCAGCTGGCCGCAGCACAGGCGGGTGCCTCAAGCGCGGCCACGGTTGCCGGCTACGCCACCGTCCGCGCTCCTTACGCGGGGCTGGTCACCGCTCGCATGGCCGATCCCGGCACGCTGGCCGCGCCCGGTCTGCCGCTGCTCACCGTCGACCGCAGCGGACCGCTCCAGCTTCAGGTCTCTGTCGATGAGTCGCGCATCGCCAGTGTTCATGTCGGTCAGCATCTGGATGCCACCCTCAACGGCCAGACCGTGCCCACCACAGTGGCAGAGATTGTGCCCGCCGCCGATCCGGCCTCGCACAGCTTCCTGGTCAAGCTGGCGCTGCCTGCCGCCCAGCACGCGCTGCGCGCCGGCATCTACGGCTCGGTGGCGATTCCCATCGGCCAGCGTACGGCCATCCTGATCCCGTCGTCGGCCGTCGTCCAGCGCGGCTCTTTGGCTACGGCCTGGGTGCTGGATGCCAACCACATCGCCAGCCTGCGCTATCTCACCCTGGGTGCCGCCTTTGGTGACCAGGTGGAGGCGCTCTCCGGCATTGCTGCCGGCGACTCGCTCGTTCTGCAGCCTGCGGACCGCAATCTGGCCGGGAGCCGGATCCAGCCGGAGAATCCTGCCCAGCCCGCCAGCTCTGCCACCGAGGTGCGTCCATGAAGCCGCACAGCAGCCACACTCCACAGGGAGCCGCCGACCAGCCCTCGGCAGGCCTGGGACTGGCCGGTCGCCTTGCCCATGCCTTTCTGAACTCAAAACTTACACCGCTGTTCATCGCTGCGGCTCTGGCGCTTGGCATCTTCGCTGTCCTCGTCATTCCGCGCGAGGAGGAGCCGCAGATCCTCGTGCCCATGCTTGACATTGCCACGGTCATGCCCGGCGCCACACCTCAGGAGATCGAGCAGCGCGTCACCAATCCCATTGAAAACCTGATGCATCAGATCTCCGGCGTCGAGTACGTCTACTCGACCTCCATGCCCGGCCAGAGTCTGGTGATCGCCCGCTTCAAGGTCGGCACCCGGCAGGAGGATGCTCTCGTCCAGGTCTACAACAAGCTCTACGCCAACCTGGACCGTCTGCCGCCCGGTGCCACCCGGCCTCTCGTGCAGGCTCGCTCCATTGACGATGTGCCCATCCTCGCGCTCACCTTCTGGGGGCAGCACTATAACGCCTACCAGCTTCGCGCCCTTGCCGCCGAGGTCCAGCACAGCGTCGAGCAGGTCACCGACGTTTCGGAGGTCCACCTGATCGGCGGACTGCCCCGCACCCTGCTCATCCGGCTTGACGCAGCCAAACTCACCGCCTACGGACTTTCTCCGGAGGCGGTCGTCCAGCGCCTTCAGGCGGCCAACGCCGCGCTCCAGGCCGGCAGCTTCGCCCAGGACAATCGCGAGATTCGCGTCGATGTGGGCAATCTCTTCACCCGTCGCGAAGATGCCGCGCAGGTCGTGGTCGGTGTCTCCGGCGGCGCGCCCGTCCTGCTCGGTGACGTGGCAGCCTCCATCACGGACGGCCCGGCTGATCCTGCCAGCTACGTTCTGTTCGGCACTACGCAAACCAGTGCGGCCTCCGGCACGCAAGCCAGCAGCGTACCCCAGCAGTACCCCGCCGTCACCCTGACCGTGGCCAAGCGCAAGGGTACCAACGCCACCGACATCGCCAACGCCGTGCTGGCCCGCGTCCATGCTATGCAGGGTACGGCGCTCCCGGGCGATCTTCAGGTCACCACCACACGCAACTATGGCGACACCGCCAAGGCCAAATCCGACGAGTTGCTTGAGCATCTCCTGCTGGCCACGCTCTCGGTCACCTTCCTGGTTGCGCTCTTCCTCGGCTGGCGGGAGTCCGGCGTGGTCCTTCTGGCCATCCCTGTCACCCTCGCCCTGACGATGACCACCTTCTACCTGCTCGGTTACACCATCAACCGCGTCACCCTCTTTGCGCTCATCTTCAGCATCGGCATTCTGGTCGATGACGCGATTGTCGTCGTCGAAAATATGGTCCGCCACTTCCGTCTGCCAGCCAACCACGGCCGCCCCATGAGCACCGTGGCAGTCGAGGCCGTCGCTGAGGTGGGCAACCCCACCATCCTGGCCACCTTTGCCGTCATCGCTGCGGTGCTGCCCATGGCCATGGTCCGTGGACTGATGGGCCCCTATATGCGGCCCATTCCCGTCGGAGCTTCGGCTGCCATGCTCTTCTCTCTGCTGGTTGCCTTTGTCGTCTCGCCCTGGGCTGCCATGCGCCTCATTGGACGCCACCTGCAGGGAGCACACCTGCTGGAGCCAGAGCAGGAGAACTGGCGCACCCGCGTCTACCGTCGTGTCATGATGCCGCTGATCGCTTCGGCCCGCAACCGTGCGTTGTTCTTCCTTGCCGTCCTGGCCATGCTGCTGGTCTCTGTTCTGCTCGTCCCGCTGGGTCTGGTCCGCGTGAAGATGCTGCCCTTCGACAACAAGAGCGAGTTCCAGGTCATTGTCAACATGCCCGACGGCACTCCGCTTGAGCAGACAGCCCGCGTCGCCCAGACCCTCGGCAGCCTGCTTGCCACCCAGCCCGGCGTCCTCAACTATCAGGTCTACGCCGGCACCTCCGGGCCGTTCAACTTCAACGGACTCGTCCGCCACTACTACCTGCGCCGCCAGTCCAACCAGGCCGATATTCAGGTCAACCTGCTGCCGGCCGATCAGCGCAAGGACCAGAGCCACGCCATCGCTCGCCGACTGCGTCCGCTGCTCGATGCGGCTGCCGTACCCTACGGCGCACGCATCCAGGTCAGCGAGGTGCCGCCCGGTCCACCCGTCGTCCAGACCCTTGTTGCGGAGGTCTACGGACCCTCCATGCAGGGCCAGATCGATGTCGCCCGCCAGATCAAGACCATCTTCCACCAGACACCCGGTGTCGTCGATACCGACTGGTACGTCGAGGATCCCCAGCCCCAGCTGCAGATTCACGTCGATCAGGTCAAGGCCGCGCGGCTCGGTATCGCCGTCGCCCAGGTTGACCAGGCCGTTGCTCTGGCTACCGGCG
>JAKBAG010000012.1 GCA_021809235.1 Acidobacteriota bacterium | reverse complement strand
ATCGTGCAGGAGACCGGCTTCGACATGGTTGACTTGAATCTGGGCTGCCCAGCCAAGAGGGTGGTCGGCTGCAATGGCGGCTCCGGGCTGCTGCGCGACCTGCCGCGCATCGGCGAAATCTTTCGCACCGTGCGGGCAGCGGTCACCATTCCCTTCACGGTCAAATTTCGCCTCGGCTGGAACGATGCCTCCATCATCTGTGTCGAGTTGGCGCGGATGGCCGAAAGCGAGGGGTTGAACGCCGTCGCCCTGCATGCGCGCACCCGCGAGCAGGCCTACAACGGGCAGGCCCGTTGGGAATGGATTGCCGCCGTCAAGGATGCTGTCAGAATTCCAGTCATTGGTAATGGCGACATTCGCACCCCTGAGGATGCAGCGGCCATGGTGGACCAGACCGGATGCGATGCCGTCATGATTGGTCGCGCAGCTCCATCCAATCCCTGGCTCTTCCGGCAGATTGCCGAGTACACTGCAACTGGCCGGTACACACTGCCAACCGAGGCAGACCGCTGGCAGATGATCCATACCTATTTCGAGATGCTGCTGCAGGAGGCCGAAGCCTCCCAGTCGCTGCCCCGCGACGGGCGACACGGCGAAACTGCCGGCAAGATGAAGCAGTTTGCCTCCTGGTTCACCCATGGTGTCCCCGGCGGAGCACGCCTGCGACAGCAGATATTCCTCTGCCGCACCGGCCGCGAAATTCTCGCAACCGTGGACCGTTTCTTCGAGCAGCGGCTGGCTACCGACTCCACCGCAGAATCTGAAGCCTCACAGGACTCCGAAGCCTCCATCTTCCAGACTGCCAACCCCATCCCGTGCAACCCCCACCCGTTAGCCTCCTGCAGCGACTGACCGCCGCTGTTTGCTTGTACGGAATGAGAAGCTGATCGCGTATCCACGCTTGGATCTGCCGCAGAACGTTAACACACTGCTCGGGTGCGTACTCCGTGCCTTGTCTATTCCACGCTTCTTCCATACCAATATGCTTCACACACAGGGACAGAATGAACCGGGAAGGCCACTTCGCAACGCCACGCTTTTAGCTGCCTGCGCCGGTGCAGCGGCGCAGGTTGTATGGCTGCAAGAATGCGGGGGATTCACGGAAGTTTTTCCGCGGTGAGGGTGAGGATGAAGTGTTCGTGGGTGGCGGGTAGGGTAAAGGAGCTGATCTGGGTGGGGTGGGTGGTGGACAATGAGATGCGCTCGTCGATGAGGACCTGATCGATTTGTGGTTCGTCGGTGCCGGAGAGGGTACGCTCGCCGTTCAGGCTGGACTGCTCGAACTTGGTATGGAGGCGCTGGCTGGGGCCGGTGCCTTCGAAGCTGGCGGTGATGTTTAGTCCGATGTCGATGTATTGGAACTGGGCGTCGGCGTGGGGGGAGATGGGTCCGGTGAGGATAGGCACGCGCATCCCGCGCTTGAAGACGGTGCTGCCGTGGGTGGAGACGAGCAGCGTGTACTGGCGAGGGGCGGAGTCGGCGCTGGTGAGCGTATAGGTGAGACGGTAGATATCGCCCGGCTGGTTGAGGCTGGTGAGCATGCTGCGGATGAGCTGCATCTGCGTCGGGGTGGCAGTGACGGCGAGAATACCCTGAGTGGGCAGAAGCACCGACTTGGCGGAAGGAACGAGGTTGCGAATGGCGAGCAGGATCTCTTGGCTGCTGGCTGCGGATCGGTTGCCGAGGTCGAAGGATTGGTAGACAGGCGCCTCCGCCGCAGGCTGGGCCCGTGCTGTGCGAGTAAGCGTGATGGGCAGGACAACGAGTGCGAGGAGAGCGACGAGTAGCGGCAGGCTACGGGGTGAGACTGTGTGCGTCATTGTGGGTACTCCGCGAAGGATGTAGATACCGATTTCGGCTACAGTGAGGACGCAGGATTGAGCGGGAACGCTCATGGGCTGGGGTGAGTTGTGGTGTCAGGGGCGATCTGAGGAGCGTTTGCGGAAGACGGTACGGAGGCTGGTGCGCCAGTCTTCCCCGAGGGCAATGAGCTCCCAGTCAACCTGAGGATGGAGGCTGCGGAGGATCGTCTCGTTAGCGGGATGGATCCGCAGGGAGGGTGCGATGAGCAGCAGGCGCGGCGGCAGCTGCGAGAGGGAAATGCCGGGGAAGTAGCCGTTGGCCTGGAAGAGATTGCCGGAGGTGCTGGGCGCGGCGAGCATGGACTGGACACGGATCCAGTAGTCGAGGCCCTGAAGTGGGAAGTCGAGGTCTTCGGTGGCCTTGATTTCCAGAATGACGAGGCGGCCGGAGTGGTCGATTGTGAGCAGATCGAGGATGTCGCGGTTGGAGGCGGCCAGAGCGGGCAGTTGCGAGTAGACAAAGCGCGGGTCAAGCGAGGGAAACAGATCGGAGAGCGCGGTGCGGATGCGGGATTCGATCCAGCCCTCGGTGCGAAGGCGGAAGAGTGGATGGCGAAGATTGCCGGCGGGATGGCGCGCGTCGGCGAGCGCATGGAGCAGGGTACGGCAGAAGGATTCGTTTTCCGGAGTGAGCGGAGTGGTATGGACGCCGGCGCCAAAGGTAATCTCCAGCTCGTGCTGAAACGAATGCTGGGAGGCGGCAAGGCGAAGCGAGGCAAAGGGAAGTCCGTGAAGCTGGAGCTGAAGCTCGGTAGGGGATTGCGGACGAAGCTCGACGGCAGCGTGGGCATGGGCGGGGAGCAGGTCCAGGATGCGGTTAACGCCGGGTTGGACGCGATCGAGGAGCAGCGCGGGATCAAAGGCGTGGGGCAGGGTGAGTTCGAAGTTGGCGTCAAGATCGACGGGCAGCAATTGGCCGGTGGATTCATCGAGAGTGTGGAGGTGCCAGGCGGCAAGATCGGGATGGAGCCAACGCATGCGCCGGGCCGTGGTTTGGGCCAGTCCGTGGGGTACGATGATGCGGAGTGCACCATAGTGCCGATGGCGAACGGCGCGGCCGACAGTGTGGTGGCGGCAATGATGAAGCCAGAGCAGACCTACGGTGAGGATGCCGTCGATGGCGGCGCGCGACTCATGACTGCCGACCGCGATGACGGCATGGGCCGGAGAACCGGCAAAGAGAAGCTGGCCGCGGGTGCAGGCGGGTCCGAAGCTGTGTTCGAGGTCGGCGGCGGAGCGGAAGCCGTCGGGAGTGGCGTGGGGGAAATGCTGCTGGAGGACACGTTCGAGTAGGCGCTGATATTGGCGGCGCTGGGACTCCCGAGTGGAAGCTGTGCGGCGGTCGCGCTGGAGGGTGAGATCGAGCGAGCCAGGTTTACTGGAACCCATACGGCGGGTGGTGAGCCGAAGCAGACCGGAACGTGGCTGGAACTCAGTGACGGTGCGGACGAGGTTGCGCTCGTCGCTCCAGAACTGGAGCAGGCAGCGACCGTGAGCGAGGGTGATCGAGTAGCGCGCAGTACGGAGATCGAAGAGCGGAAGTCCGTCTTCGAGGACGAGCGCGTCGGGATGCGTGGCAAGGAAAGAAGCGATGGCCTCGGCGAGGGACTCCGGGGTGGGATCGCTCACGCTCTACCACTCCTTTGCGGCGCGGAGTTTGGTGATATGGGCGGTATGGTGGCGTCCGTGCCACTCGTAAAGGCCAAGCGCGTAGGCCAGAGTCTGACGGCCGTTGACCGGATGGACGTAGCCACGATGCTGGAGATCGTCGTCGGCTAGCGAGTCGAGCAGCACGGTCCAGCGGGTGTGAAGCGCGTCGATCAGCGAGAGGGAGACGGTGACGGGCGGCTGAGTGGAGTCGGCCAGGCGGGCCCAGGCAGCTTCGTCGTAAGGCTTGACGGTGGGCCAGTCCTCGGTAAGGGCGAGCTTGAACCGGATGAATGCGTTGGCGTGGCTGTCGGCCACGTGATGGACGGTTTGCAGCAGGGTCCATCCGCCGTCACGATAAGGGGTGAGGAGCTGATCGGCAGAGAGTCCCTCCACTGCCTGACGGAGACGGGCGGGAAGCTGGCGCAACGACTCGATCTGCGCTGCGCGGATGCCGGGCATCGCGCTGACAGTGGGTTGGAAGCGGCCAATGGGGTATTTCAGTTCGTCGAGGGTCGGCATCTGAGGTCCTTGGCGTGTTAGTGTGCTGGCGTCTGGTTGGCGGCGGCTGCATGTTTGGAATGCGCATGGTGCCGATGGCGCAGGTGGTGCGCGTGGTGTCGCGCATGGTGGTGCCTGCGACCGGCAGCATAGGCCGACGGCGCAAGCAACAGAACGAGAAGAAGCGTAAGAAGCGAGAAGCGTTTCATGATGAGCAGGCTACCACGCACTCTGGGTGTGTGTACGGACAGGCGGCAGAGATTTTCCACCCAAAGGCACCACAAACTGCAACGGCATGGGCATTGCAGGCAGTGGAGGCGCAGCTGTAACCACGCATGATGTGGACGTTTGGGTGTGATCGGCAGGCGCCGCATCCTTTGGGAAGGGAAGTTCGGGATATCCGTTCCTGGGATGCGGCGCTGGGTTGTGTCGATCTGGGGTGGTTTGGGATTAGTGACTCATATCGTCGACGTAGTGGCCGAGAAGAGCGGTCTGGCCGGAGAGTGGGTCTTTGACCAGCAGACCGACGACGCGCACCGGGGCTCCGTCGGTGATGCTACTCATGCCACTGAAGCCCTTACGAAATTCGGTTCCGTTGGTGAGGATGACATTGACCGTCTGCGGTATCAGCAGTCCGGCGAATCCATTGACCTGCATCTGGAAGCTCATATTGGAGCTGTTCTCGCTGCCGGGAACGACGGTGCCATTCAGGCCCCAGTCGCGCAGGACGATGCGATGGACAGAGACCGATTGTGCGTTGGTCGCTCCGGTGGCCGGTCCACCGATGGCGACATCCTGGCCGGCGAGTAGCTGGTCGGCACCGAAGAGGAAGCGCGTGAGCGGATTGTGCCTCCAGTAGATGGAGTACTTCTCACTGCCGGTCAGGTTGACCTGAGCGATCTGGCCGAGAGTGAGTCCGGTGGTGGTGGGCAACAGGCTGCGCATGTAGAGATCAAAGCTGGTGGCCGGGCCGGAAGCAGGCGTGACATATGTGATCAGGCCACTGGCGGCAAAGCCCTGCTGGGAGACGATGTCGATCTCATCGGCGTCGATGGTGGTATCAGCCTTGTCGAGCTGACCGGAGATTTGGACGATGCTGCTCGAGGTGAGCTGGCTCAGGCTTGCATTGCCGTCCCACTCGGTTTGTCCGTTGACGTTGACGGTGAAGGAGCGACCGTGTGGACCCTGAATGACGAAGGACTGCGCGCTGGTGTCCACGCTGACAACCGCCGCGGTGAACTCATCGATGTAGGCCTGCGGATCGGTGTTGGAGACGGCGTTGACCGCGAAGGTGGGGTTGACTGTTCCGGTGACCTGTCCGTTGTTGTCCACCTGGATGGATTGCGCGAGCTTGAAGTCGAGATGGATGCCTGCCGGTGCGCTGTTTGCAGCGACGACCAGCGGGGTGGTGAGCGGGACGGTGACGGTGGAGGTGGTCAGCGTGGCTGGCTCGGTGGCGATGGTGGGCGCAGTGCCGGAGGCGGTGTTGAGATAACCGAGGGTAGCGCTCCCCAGCGAGATAGTGACGCTGGTGTAGGTTCCGGCCGGCACGTCATTCATATCGAGCAAGGTGTTCAGACCGTTGAAGCGCGCGAAGTCCACAGTGGGCGTGCCGCTAAGCAGCGAGACGGAGGTGCCACTGGCAGTGGTGGCAGTGATGCTGTTGAGCATGACCTGAAACGAGGTGACGGCGGACATGGGCGCATCGGTGCCGGTAACGAAGGAGGCGCCGGTGGGGGTATTGGCAGGGATGGGGGTGGCGGTGTTGCTGCTGCTGCCGCAGCCGCTGAGCGCAAGCAGCGCTGCAAGGTAGATGGCAGATATGTGGGCGGAGCGGGACGAGACGATGGGCATGGTGGACCTCCGTGCGGATGGGTTCGAATACAAATACGCCAAGACGCAGAGAGAGCGAAGCGTTGCGCACAGGATGACCAGAGCCGCGCAAGCACATAAAGGAGAGGCAACAGATGTTACCAGGCAGTTCGATGAGGCCGGAACTGCGTAGCAACTGATGAGACGCGAAGTGCGAATTTCAGTTGAGGGGGGCGGAGATTTTTTTGTTGGCTTTGGATGGGAATCCCCTGGGCGGATAGCGGACGAGTGCGGGAGCGAACGATATGCTGCCGGGTGGAGCGGCGACAGGGGGATGGTTGCGACGTACACTGAGGGGGAGGTGGTTGGCCGATGAGCAGCAGCAACGGGCAGAGCGGTGGTGGGCAGGAGCGCAGCGCGGAGACGACCGGGCGCTACTTCTTTGAGAAGTTTGGGATTACCGAGCGGCTGCTGGAGCGCTGCCTGGGCGAGGCGCTGAGCGCGGGCGGCGAGTTTGCCGATCTCTACTTTGAGTCGGTGACGGCGACGACGCTGGGGATGGAAGAGCAGATTGTGAAGTCGGCCAGCACGGGAACAAGCGTGGGCTGCGGGGTGCGTGTGATTGCCGGAGAACGCACCGGATATGCCTATACCGACAACCTGAGCGTAGAGCGACTGCTGCAGGCGGCGCGGACAGCTGCGATGATCGCCTCCGGACCGGCGAAGCAGCCGGTTGTGGGGTTCGAGGAGAAGCAGACACCGAACCTGTATCCGCTGCCGCTGGGCGGCTGGGACCTGGACCTTGCGGCTCGGCTCGGGCTGATCCAAAGGGCGGATCGCGCAGCGCGAGCTGTGGACAACCGCATCGTGCAGGTGCGGGCCAGCTATGCTGAGGAGCTGCGGCGGGTGATGGTGGTGGCTTCGGATGGAGCGTATGCCAGCGATGTGCAGCCGCTGGCAAGGCTGAACGTGTTTGTCATAGCACAGGAGGGCGGAATCTCTACGCGCGGGACGGCAGGCGGCGGTGGCCGTGCGGGAGTGGAGCAGTTTGTGGGCAGCAAAAGCCCGGAACAGATGGCGCAGGAGGCGGCGCGTGGAGCTGTGCTGCAACTGGGCGCAAGACCAGCTCCGGCAGGCGAAATGCCGGTGGTGCTGGGTCCGGGATGGCCGGGGATTCTGCTGCATGAGGCAGTGGGGCACGGGTTGGAGGCCGACTTCAACCGTAAGGGAACGTCTGCATTCTCCGGCCTCGTGGGTAAGGCCGTGGCCAGCAGTAAGGTGACGGTGGTGGACAATGGCCGGATGCCGGGGCGGCGCGGCTCGCTGAATGTGGACGATGAAGGATCGGAGACGCAGGAGACGGTGCTGATTGAAAACGGCATTCTGAAGGGTTACCTGACGGACAAGCTCTCTGCGCGGCTGACAGGCACAGCGAACACTGGATCGGGAAGGCGCGAGAGCTACCAGTGTATTCCGATGCCGCGTATGACGAACACCTATATGCTTGCCGGCGAGGACGATCCGGAGGAGATTCTGTGCAGCGTGAAGCGTGGCTTGTATGCGGTGAACTTTGGCGGCGGGCAGGTGGATATTACCAACGGCAAGTTTGTCTTTACGGCCTCAGAAGCGTATCTGATTGAGGACGGTAAGGTGACAGCGCCGGTGCGCGATGCGACGCTGATTGGCAACGGACCGGAGGCGCTGCGATATGTGTCCATGGTGGGCCACGACCTGCGACTGGATGAGGGAATCGGCACCTGCGGCAAGGCTGGGCAATCCGTGCCGGTGGGCGTCGGGATGCCGACGATCAAGCTGGACAAGATGACCGTGGGCGGCACCGCCAGTTAAGGCATTGCATACAGCAGACGCAGCCTCCGACCACCATCTGTAGCGGTTGGGATGGCGCTCCTGTTGTTTGCGTGGGTATCGAGGCAGCTTTGGGTTTGAGGATGTGGGGGGCGGAGGGTTCGATCCTCTGCCCTTTTGGTATTCAGAACTTCGGTGGATGCGGAAAGCCGGTCATGGCCTGGGTTTTCAGGATTTTTCCACCTTCCTGAATGACGTAGAGTTTGTTTGCGGGCAGTGCTTTGAGGGTGTCGATGGTGCCGGAGGGCCAGCGAATTTCGAGGGTATTGATCTGGGTGGCCTGATCGAGACCGAAGTGCAGGCGAAAGTCGTTCTGCGAGTAGTAGCTGCCTCCGGAGCGTACTTCGTCGATGAGCAGCATCGGTTTTGGCGCTTTGGGATCGACCTGTGCGGTTAGGCGAAGGGCTGCGCCGATGGCGGAGCGGTTGCTTTTGGTGCCGACGAGGCGGATCTTGACCCAGTTGCGGTTCTTCCAGGTGGAGTCGCAGCGGAGCAGCTGGGGCATGGCGTTGATGCAGTTGACGACGACATCCATGTCGCCGTCGTTGTCGTAGTCTCCGAAGGCGCAGCCGCGCGCGGGGACGGCGGCGGTGATGCCGGAGCCTCCGTGCTGGGTAACGTCCTCGAACTGTCCGTTGCGGAGGTTGCGGTAGAGGTATTTGTGCTCAGCGTAGGGAGCGTCAATGGCGGTGCCGTCTACCTCGGGGTAGACGTGTCCGTTGGAGATGAGGATGTCGAGCCAACCGTCGTTGTCCATGTCAAAGAATCCGACGCCCCAGCTGAGATAGCGGGTGTTGATGCCGAGTCCGGAGAGGTAGGTGTGATCCTCGAAGGTGCCGTCGCCGAGATTCTGGTAGAGGGAGTCTGTGTCGCCGGCGAAGTTGGTTTTCACGATGTCCATCAGGCCATCGCGATTGAAGTCTCCGATGGAGACACCCATACCGGCCTGGGGCTTGCCGTCAGGTGAGTAGGCGACGCCGGCTTCGATGGCGACATCCTTGAAGGTGCCGTCCTTCTGGTTCTGGTAGAGAACGGCAGAGGTGGAGTCGTCGGCGACGTAGATGTCGGGCCAGCCATCGCCGTCGAGATCAGCCACGGCGACCGACAGGGCGTAGGTGCCGAGGGCTGTGTACATTCCAGCTTTCTCACTGACGTCGGTGAAGGTGCCGTCGCCGTTGTTGTGGTAGAGGATGTTGCGGCCGCCTTCGAGTCCGGGTGGGCCGCAGGCGACGGTGATGCCCTTGTAGGCGCAGCCTGCATCTGCGGGGTCGGGCGCGGTTTTGATGTCGAAGTCGATGTAGTTGCCGACGAAGAGATCAAGGTGGCCGTCGCGGTCGTAGTCAAGGAAGGCACAGCCAGAGTTCCAGCGCAGGCGGGACTGGAGCAGGCCGGCCTCCTTTGTCACCTCGGTAAACGTGCCATTGCCGTTGTTGCGGTAGAGGGCGTTCTGCCCGTAGTAGCTGAGGAAAAGATCGTTCCAGCCGTCGTTGTTGTAGTCGCCGACGCAGCAGCCCTGACCCCAGCCGGAACGGACAAGACCGGCCTTTTCAGTAACGTCGGTGAAAGTACCGTCGCGGTTGTTGTGGAAGAGATGGCAGATTGGCTCCTGGCCCTTGGGAAAGCCGTCGATACGCCAGCCGTTGACGAGGAAGATGTCGAGCCAGTCGTCCTGATCGTAGTCAAAGAAGGCAACGCCGCAGCCGGTGGTTTCCAGCAGATATTTGTTCTTGTGCTCGTTGCCGTAGATGGTCATGGTGTTCAGGCCGGAGGCGCGGGCAACATCGATAAAGCTGATGCCAAGCGGTGTGCCGACCATAGGCGAGTGCAGGCCTCCGGTAGCCTCGTGGGATGGTGCGCTGTAGGTGGGCCGGGACATGCCTGCGGCAGGCGGCGGCTGCTGCTGACCGTAGAGTGGACGCGCCAGGGCCAGTACGTCATCCAGAGACAGTACCAGCGCGGTGCGCGAGAGCGAACGAAGAAAACCTCTGCGCGAGATGGACAAACAGATCTCCTGCGGAACCGGCGGACGGTAAGGACCGGATCACGCCAAGAGTATACCGGCTTCTCAAGGGAACCCGTCCTCAACCTTTCGATGGAGGCAATGCATGCAGCAGCAACGCGGCTTGTGCCGCGCCCTGCGCGAAGGTCGAGTGACGATGATGCTCCGGCTGGTCGCACGGGGGCGATGGACGGAGGGAAAATGCTACAGCAGATTCTCTGCAGGAAGAACAACAAACGCTGGCAGCGTTTCTGGTAAGCCGGGATGGTGGGGTTTGGGCTGCGGGAGTGAAGAAAACGGGCTACACTGGACGGCGTGAATACCTGTTGGTTTTTCTTCCGTCCTGAGTTGCGGCCTGTGGTTGGGGGTCGTGTGGGGAGTTGGGTGCAGATTTTGGTCCGGTTGCGGGCAGGGGTGGTAGCCGGATGGTTGGGGGCGCTGCTGATGGCGGTGCCGGGTCTGCTTTGGGCGCAGGCGGGGCAGCATTCGGCTGGACCTGCTTTGGCGACTGCTTCCCGTGTGGCATCGGTTGCTGCGGCTGGCGCCGGGTTGCATGCGCTGGAGCCGTTCCCGTTGGAAGCGAACAGAGGTGCGGAGGCGCTGGCGATTCAGCGGCCGGTGCGTGCGCACCAGCCGTTTACAGTGGCCGGGGAGCGCGGCATGCTGGTGGGCCGCGAGGCGGGATCGTTTGAGGCCTGGATTCTGCCGGTGAAGCTGTTGAGTCACATGGCGATCACAGCGCAGGTCGAGGGATATCCGGTGCCGATTGACGTCAATGAGCAGGCGGCGTCGATCCGGGTGCATCCGGACCATACGGTGATTACGTACGCGCATATCGGGTTTACGCTGCGGCAGATCATGCTATCGCCCAGCGAGGCGCTGGATGCCGGGGCGGCGACAGAGCCAGCGACCGGACCGGTGGTGCTTTTCCAGGTGGATGCGCAGCAGCCGGTGGATTTCACCTTTCGCTTTCATCCGGAGATGCAGTGGATGTGGCCGAAGCGGAATGGCGGTGTTCCGTCGCCGGAGTGGGTGGCGCGGGGAACGGGCGCAGCGGCCGGGGTGAACGGCTACTACGTGCTGCATCTGGACTATCCGGATCTGGCAGGTGCGGTGACGATTCCCGGAGCTGAGCCGGGGGTGATGGCGCCGTATCAGGAGCGGCCACAGGTGCATCCGCTGGAGTTGCATCTGCACTACGATCCGAAGCGCGATGGAGCACGGTATTTTCCACTGCTGATGGCAGTGGGCGCGACACCGCAGTCGGCGACAAACGAGGCGCTTGGTGCGACGCTGGGGCGGTTGAATTCACGGATTCCGTCGATGGCGACCGACGAGCAGATGAGCTTTGCGCGTCTGCGGGAGCAGGCCACGCGAGTGGAGACTCCGGATGCCGAGTTGAATCAGGCCTTTGCCTGGGCGGAGGTTTCGCTGGAGCAGTTAAAGGCGCATGCTTATGAGTCGATTCCGGGGCCTGGCGAGACGGCGCTGGTGGCTGGCTACTACGAGAGCGGGGATTCGGCGCGGCCGGGCTTTGGCTGGTTCTTTGGGCGCGATGCGCTCTACGCGCTGTATGCAGTGAACGCGATGGGGGACTTTGCGTTGACCCGGGAGGAGCTGGATTTTCTGGCGCAGCGGCAGCGGGCCGATGGCAAGATTATGCATGAATACTCGCAGACGGCCTATGACCCGGATGTGCATTGGCGGAGCTTTCCCTATATGTATGCCGCGGCGGATGCGACGCCTCTGTATCTGCTGGCGGTGCGGGATTATCTGCGTAGTTCGGGGGACAAGGCATGGCTGAAGGTGCACCAGTCAGTGGTGGACAAGGCATGGGCGTTTGAGACGGCGGCGACGTCGGATACGGATCATGACGGGATCTATGACAACTCGCAGGGGACCGGATGGGTGGAAAGCTGGCCTGGGGGAATGCCGCATCAGGAGGTGTATCTGGCGCTGCTGGACGAGCAGGCGAGCGTGGCCTATGGCGAGTTGGCTGATGCGCTGGGCGAGCAGGCGGCTGCGGCGGCGGCGCGGATGCGGGCGGCGCGAATTGCGACCACGATCGGGCGGGAGTATGCCAAGGGTGACTGCTATGCCTTCAGCCACGGGATGGATGGGCGGCAGGATGAGACACGAACGGTCTTTCCTGCGATTGGGTGGTGGGACAAGCGAGCAGACGGGACGCTGCCAACCGGATGCCTGCGTGGTTTTGCCGACCACACGCTCGAGACCGACTGGGGGCTGCGCGACGTGAACTCCGACGAGCCGATCTTCAACGGGATGAGCTATCACCAGGGGTCGGTGTGGCCGCTGTTTACCGGATGGGCGGCAATGGCCGAGTATGGCGGCAGGCAGCCGCTGGCCGGCGAACAGATGCTGCGGGAGAATGTGAACCTGACGTGGGCCTCGGATCTTGGCGCAGTGACGGAGTTACTGTCGGGCGACAGGTATGTGCCATTTGGCCGGTCGACGAGCCATCAGTTGTGGTCAAGCGCGATGGTGGTGGAGCCGGTGATGCGGGGGATGCTGGGCTTGACGCCGGATGCGATGCACCACGAGCTGACAGTGAATCCGCAACTACCTGCCGACTGGAAGCGGGTGGCAGTGGAGCATCTGCACGTAGGCGGCCAGACGGTGCGACTGGAGATAGAGCGGCGCGCAGAGGAACTCGTGGTGCGCGAACGGGCTGGGGATAATGGGGAGGAAGTGGCTGGCCTGCCGAAACTGCGCAGCGATTTGCCCGGAGCGCAGGTGATGGATCGAGATGGGACGCAGATGCGGATTCCGCTACCGGAGGTCGAGGTGGTAAATCCGGCCTTTGCGCTGCCGGAGGCTGGAGCGCGGTCGGCCGCACCACGCGTGCTGGCGGCTCACTACTCCGGTCAGAGCCTGCAGCTAACGCTGGAGGCTCCGGCGGGGAGCGTAGTGGAGTATGAACTGGTGTCAACCGCGAAGAAGCTGCGCATAGCCTCGCAAAGCGGCGGCGTGGCCACGCTGCGCGGGGATGTGCTGCTGGGACGCAGTCTGCATGCGGCGTTTGGCGCAGGGACTGGCTGGCAGACAATGATGGTAACGCTGAGCTGGAGTGCACGCTGAGCGGGATGGGCAGGCGGAGTGGGACACGAGCCTGCTGGATAAATGACGCAAGGATTTCATCAAGGAGAAAACGGATGCATCGACAGAGACTGCAAAGCAGGATGTTCCATGGAATTCGGTTGCTGGCGGAATGGACCCTGTGTGTGGCCATGTGCATGGCCGTAGCCCATGCCGGAACCAAAGGGATTCCCAAGCATGGACCGGCGGAGGTTCTGTTTAATGGCAAGGACCTGAGCGGTTTTGATACCTTCCTGCCGAGTAGCGGACTGAATGCCGACCCGCAGCATGTTTTCACGGTGGAGCATGGGATGGTGCATGTGTCGGGAACTGAGATGGGATACTTCATCACGAAGAAGTCGTATGGGAACTACTACCTGCGGGCCGAGTTCAAGTGGGGCGAGGGAACGTTTGCGCCACGAGCTGGGCAGGCACGGGATAGCGGGATTCTATATAACGTTGCGGGACCGAACAAAGTGTGGCCACGGTCGGTGGAGTTCCAGATCAACGAAGGTAGCACGGGTGATTTCTGGATGACCGACGGCGCAGCACTGACCGGCAGGGATGGAGTGCGCGTGACCGGCCCGGCGGGCAGCGCGAAGAAGATTGACCGGTTCAACAAGGGGCCGTGGAAGAACGTGGTGGGATACCGCGATCCGGTGAACGAACTGGAAAAGCCACATGGGGAGTGGAATGTGGTGGAGCTGGTGAATCGCAACGGGCATGTGTGGCAGTATGTGAACGGAAAGCTGGCCAATGAAGGGACTGATGCCTTTCCGTCAAGTGGCCGGATTCTCTTTCAGTCAGAAGGCGCTGAGGTCTACTTCCGGAATATTCGCCTCTATCCTCTTCGTTGAGGGATTGCATACTGCGGGCGTGTGCTCTGCCCGTCTTCCGCTGTATGCGCGGGAGCATCTGCGTGACATGCAGTTGATGCGGGGAAAAGTGATCGCGCTTTCCTCAGCTTTGCCTCCGTAAAAAATCAACTGCGCGGCTTCGAACGGTTCACGCCCAGTTGAAGCCGCTGCGCTGCAGTGGAAGTGTGCGAATTCTGCGACCTGTGGCGGCAAAGATAGCATTCGTCACGGCTGGCAGCACCGGCGGCAGGGAAGGCTCTCCGAGGCCGGTGGGCGGGTAGTGGG
This sequence comes from Acidobacteriota bacterium, assembly GCA_021809235.1. Classification (GTDB taxonomy): domain Bacteria; phylum Acidobacteriota; class Terriglobia; order Terriglobales; family Acidobacteriaceae; genus Acidicapsa. The sequence continues at coordinate 7,715 of JAKBAG010000012.1, read as the reverse complement.
TACGGTTCCAGAAGACTTCAATCTTCGGCGTCTGGCGCATGCGCAGGATGGGATGGTTGTGGAAGTTGGACTGTTCGATGCGCCCGTTGGCGAGGGTGATCTCCTGGCCCAGTGCACTCATGCCGTCCATGATGCCGCCCTGTACCATGTTTTCCGCAGCGCGAGGATTGATGATCTGGCTGCCGATGTCGCCAGCCGCCCAGACGTTGTGTACCGTGACGTTGTTGTCCTTGTCGACCGAGACGTCAGCCACTTCAGCAAAGTACCCAAGATGGCAGAACCAGGCGGCGATGCCCATGCCGCGCCCGGGCTGCTTTTTGCGGGTGGCCCAGCCCGATTTTTCTGCAACCAGCTGCAGGACACCCTTGAATCGCTCGGGCACCAGCACGGAGGGGCCAGTGGGCTCGTGGTCGCCAACCGCATCCGGTTGACCGACGGTCCAGGGGACACGCTGATTGCTGAGCAGTTCGAGCTGAAACTCCAGCGGATCGCGTCCTGCAGCGAACGCCATCTCGTCGAGGAAGGATTGTGCCACCCAGCAGTAGGCATTGTCACCCGGAGCGCGCAGAGCGCCGGTGCGTAGCATGAGCGGCTGGGCGGAGGTGTACAGCGCGTATGCGGGAACGAAGCCGGCCGGATAGGAGTCGGATCCGATGCCGCCGCCCGATGCAAGGTGGTGATTTTCGCCGAAGGTGATGAAGTGCTGCCGCCAGTGGGTCAGTCTTCCCCTGGCATCCAGGCCCCCCATCAGCCCCATCGTGCCGCCCGGGCGGAGGCCGTCGTGGCTGATGTCGTCCTCGCGCGACCAGAGAAGCTTGACGGGAGCATCGACGCGTTTCGCAATCCATGCTGCTTCGACGAGGTAATCATTCTGGAGCCGCCGTCCGAAGCTGCCGCCGGAGCGAATCATGTGAGTGGTAATGGCGCTCTTGTCGATGCCGAGGGTCTGCGCGACCAGCTCACGGCCGTTTTCCGGCTGCGTGCTGGTGGACCACATCTCCATGCGACCGTTCTTCCAGTGGGCAGTCGCACCCTGCGCCTCCATGGTCATATGTGCGATGAACGGGTATTCGTAAGTTGCCTGGACTACCTTGGCTGCGGTATGCAGGCTGCTCTCTACATTGCCGTAGGTGCGGACGGTGTTGCCGGGGGGCTCGGCCAGCAGTTCCTTTGCCCGCTGGCGGAAACCTTCGGAGCTTTGGCTGGCGGCCGGTCCCAGGTCCCAGTCCACCTTGAGCTGGGTGCGTGCGGTCTGGGCCTGCCACCAGGTGTCGGCCACAATGGCGATGCCGGGCTCGATGCCAGGCTCCCAGGGCGTGAAGGCGGCAGGCCGAATCGTGCCTTCGATTACGAAGACGTGGCGGATGCCGGGCATCTTGCGGATCTCGTCCAGGTTGGCGTTTTTCACCTTTCCGGCAAAGACAGGAGCCTTCTGGATGGAGGCATAGAGCATGCCGGGGAGCTCGACGTCGATGCCGAACAGCGGCTTTCCGGTGGTGATGGCGGGAATATCCACGCCCTGGGTGGAGTGGCCGATGATGCGGTACTCACTGGGGTCTTTGAGCGTCACGTTATCGAGTGGGGGAGCTTTGCGGCTGGCGGCGCTGGAGGCTAGCTCCCCGTAGGAAGCCGAGCGACCGGTGGCCTTGTGCAGTACATGACCATGCGCAGTAGTGCAGGCACTGACCGGAAGATTCCACTGTTCGGCAGCGGTGGCGACAAGCAGCTGCCGTGCCGCGGCGCCGACGCGGCGCATCGGATCCCAGCCCAGCGGGGTGTTCATCGAGCCGCCTGAGAACTGACGACCGTAGCGGCTTTCGTCCAGATCGGCCTGTTGGACACGCACATTCTTCCAGTCCACGTCGAGCTCTTCGGCAATGAGCATGGGCAGCATGTTGCGCATGCCCTGGCCAGACTCCGAAGCCCGGGCCATGATGGTCGTGATGCCATCCGGGGCAATGTGAACGAACGCCTGCGGCGTGAGCTCTGGGAGTTTTTCCTGCGCATCGAGGGTAGGCAAGTGATAGAGACGCAAAGCCATGCCACCGCCGGCAAGTGTGGCCAACTGTAAAAACGATCTGCGATTCATACGCATGGAAGAACCCTCCCGTTACTCGCCGTGGGCTGTTTTATGGGCTGCTGCCGTGTGCCCCAAACTGGCTGCATGTTGTATGGCTTCCCGGATCCGGGTGTAGGTTCCGCAGCGGCAGAGGTTGCCACTCATGGCAGCGTCAATATCTTCGACCGTAGGATGGGGGGTGTGATGCAGCAGCGCTGTGGCAGACATGATCTGCCCGGCCTGGCAGTATCCGCACTGGGGCACATCGAGCGACTCCCAGGCGAGCTGCACCGGATGGCGCTCGGCCTCGGCCAGTCCTTCGATTGTGGTGATCGGCTGATCGCCCAGGGCGCTGACGGGAATGCTGCAGGAGCGGATAGCCTGGTCGCCCAGGTGTACCGTGCAGGCACCGCAAACTCCCATGCCACAGCCGTACTTGGTGCCCACGAGATGGAGCACATCCCGCAGAACCCACAACAGCGGCGTATCCGGAGATACATCTACGGTTTCGATACGTTGATTGATCTTTAATTTGAAGAGCATGGTGGCACTCCCCTTGTATGTGCTGCGGCCCGGAAATCCCCAGTAAATTGAGCAAACTTGCTACATACAGTATTCCGGGAAGGCCAGCCTTGGCAAGTTCCTCTGCAGGCATAAGCGAGAGGGGGCTCCGGTCCTCTGTGTGCCGGCCCCGACTTGGGTTTTCGCTCTGGAACAGCATTTTGTGTCCGTAGGCTCCGCATGCCGGTTGTATCCGATAAAATCGAGGGGATGTCTGCCCAACGTGCCCAATCTGCTCCGCCCTCGGGGATTTCGCCCTGGCTGACGCTCCTGCTCGGCTGGCTGATTCCAGGTGCCGGCCATCTGCTGCTTCGCAAACCCATCCGTGCCGCTCTCATCTTCACGAGCATTGTGGCCATGTTCCTGCTCGGCATCGCCATGCAGGGTAAGCTCTACGGCTCTGCCCGGGAGATTCTGGATCTGCTGAGCCTGGCCGGAGATATGGGCAGTGGTCTCTGCTTCTTTCTCGGCAAGCTCTTTGGCTGGGGTGCAGACTCGATTCAAGTCACGACTGCCGACTACGGCAGTCGTTTCATTGTCATGGCTGGACTCCTGAACATCATGGCCGCAGTGGACGCGCACAATTTGTGCAACGGCAGAAAGCAGGATCAAGCCGGATGACTCTGCTGACACTTCTTAGGATGCCAGTCACACCGGGCGAGCTTGCGTTCTGGGTTTTTCGCCCCTCGCACTTCACCGCGGTTCTGCTCTGTGCGCTGTTTGCCTCCACCATCTTCGGCATCACGCAGCGCAGCTCACCGCGCGCCATGCTGCGTTACGGCGCCTGGTGCTTCCTGCTGTTTACGGTTTCGGTGATCGCAGCCAGTTGGCTGATGGCTCTGATTCTTCACTAGGACCTGCTTCCACAGTGAACTGATGGGCAAACTTCCATAGCACATGGAAAGACGCTCAGAGCCGCGGCCGCTCCCAGACCGCAGCATCGAAGCGATGAAGCTCTGTGAAGCCCTTGCGCTGGTAGAGGCGTATGGCGTCGGCGTTGCTGGCCGTCACGGTCAGCGTGAGTCGCTCCATGCCCCTTGCCTCCAGCGATGCAATTGACTCTTCCAGCAGCCAATCCGCCAGCCCGCGCCGGCGATATTCGGGCGCAACGCAGATCTGTGTAATGTGCCCGCACCCGCTGCTGATCTGCGAGCTGAGCACCATGCCAGCCAAGGCTCCGCTGACTGCATCCACGGCCAGGAAGGAAGCCTCGGGCACAAAGCTTCCGCAACCGGGAAAACGAACGATGTTGTGCAGAAAGCGCTGCGCTCCGGGAAGCGATCGATACTGATCATTGATACGGCTGTCGGGATGCTCCGGATAGGCGGCCACAATCAATTGCGCTGCGCCATGCATGTCGCCATCGCGCCAGAGCCGCAGATTGCAGCCGCCGACGATTGCCTGCGCCCGGACTGGCGTAGCTGCAGCGCAGTTCGTCTGTGATGTGTGCATTGGGGTTCGCCGAAGGATCCGCTCCAGATATAACCGTTCGGAGCGTTGGAAGCCATGCTCGGCAAGTGTTGCCCCAAATTCGCCAGCCGGGTGCAACAGGAGCTGTGTCTCCACCCGGTCCACGCCCGGCGAGTGCGTCAGCAGCGTGACGGCCTGCTCCAGCAGCAGTCGCTCCACCTCATGCCGGGGCGGAGTGTCAGCCACGCTCCAGTCTCCGATGACACGCGGCGGCGCAAAGACATTGCCGATTACCGCCTTGTGCGCCTCATATACGCAGAATACATAGCCCAGAATCTCGCCCTGCTCCAAAGCGACAAAGCCAGGTAGGGAGCGCGCGTCCAGATACTCCAGCAGCAGCCGCGCCGAACTTTTATACTCCCAATTAAGCCTCTGCCGCCAAATCTCGCATTCCACACCGAGCAGCGGACGCAGTTCGGTGGCGCCATACAGCCTGAGGTCTCGAATCTCCAGCGTCACGCCTGTTGCCATGGGGCTGCTCCCGTTGCTGCCTGCTGCATCCGACGTATCTGCTCCGGACTTTGTTGCAGTGATTCCGACTGACCGGCGTGTCATACAGGCATGCGCTTCCACGCCGAAGTCGGGGAATGCTCTGAGCATAGCGCAGTTCGGCACTGTCTTTGGCAAAAGGCCGGAGCAAATCCTCGCTGCAGTTCCCGTCCTGCTTTTGCAACGGATCCTTCGCGATAGCCTCACTTGATTGTCTGTGCCTATCCCGGATGCAGCAGTCCCGTTCGGCGTGATCATTCCGCTTGATCATGCCGCTAGTTGCCGGGTTACTACTCGGCCGCCGCGCCGTTACCCGGGGTCAGTGCGCCCACCCGATAGACAGCCAGTCCCTGCTCGGGCCAGTCAAAGAGCTTCTGGTAGCTTCTGCCTTCCAGATACTCCTGCAGGGCATCCATCGAGTGCAGGTCCTTGCCGTTCTTGCCGGTCACGCGTACCACCAGCACATGCTCCCCGGCCGGAACGCCAACCACGTCATAGTTGGCTACCTCATGGTTGCGATAGAAGGCCAGGCCATACTCCATATCCCGCCGCACACGGAAGACGGCAATCGTTTCATCGGGCGGAAACAGGGTTGCCAGTCTCTCGGCCAAGGGGCGCGCTGAATAGCTGCGGTCCAGCAGATGGATGGTGGCCTTGCTTGCCTCCACGGCCGGAATCCCGAAGAACGGTCCCACGCCGTAGAGAAACAGCAGCAGTGCAACCATCACCAGGCTGGTTGCCAGCCGCAGCCGCATCAGTCCCAGCCGATGCACCACCAGCAGTTGCAGTGCTGTTGCCGTCAGTCCGGCCACAGCCGCCATGGCCATGCGCCCCGCAGGCGGATGGCCATGGGTTCCGTTTGCTACATACCAGGTGCCCAGCAGTACGGATACCGTGGCAAAGCCGACCAGCAGTGCATGGCCGCCAAGCACCCATCGACCCAGACCGCGTTCTCGACTGCGAAACAGAAAATCGCCGGTAAGAATCATGATCGGTGGAATGGCTGGCAGAATGTAGCCCGGCAGCTTGGACTGCGAAAGGGAGAAAAATACGATTGGAATCAGCGCCCACAGCACCAGATACTCCGGGAAGGCATCGCCTGGCAGGCTACGCGCCACCTGATCGGCCGTTGAGTGGCGCAGCCGCCACTCTTTCCCCGACGTCAATATCCCGTCCCACAGCGCCCGCATCGCTATCACCGTCCACGGCATGGTGGCTACGGCGACCACCACCAGGTAGTACCAGAAGGGCTGCTCATGTTGATACCGGTTGGTGGCAAAGCGTTCCAGATTATGCTGCAGGAAAAACTCCACAAAGAAGGTGGGATTCTCCCTCTGCACGGCCACAAACCACGGCAGCACAATCGCAAAGTAGAGCAGTATTCCCGGCCACCAGAGCGATTTCTTCAGAATCCACCACTCCCGCCGCAGTGCCGCAAACGCGCCGATAATCAGCAGCGCCAGAAACGGCGCCACTGGACCCTTGGCCAGCGTCGCCAGCGCCGTGAAAAAGTAAATATCCACCAGCCAGAACTTGGACCGCGTCTCATACCACGCATACCAGCCCAGCATCCCGATGCAGAACGGAGCGGCCAGTTGCATGTCCGTCGAGGCTCCGCGTGAAAAGCTCAAAATGCCCACGCACGTCGCCGTAATCAGCGCCGCATCCAGATGCCCGCCGCGCCGGAAGCTGCGCATGTGCAGGTAGGTGAGTCCCACCAGCCACAGCGCAAAGCTGACCGAAGGCAGCCGTGCCGCCCAATCGGATACGCCAAACTCGCGAAAGACATACATCGCGCGCCAGTAATAAAGCGCCGGCTTTTCCAGCCACGGACGCCCATAGAGATACGGTGTCACGCACGCCGAAAGCTCCCCGCGCAGCGAGTGCGCGTGCAGCAGCTTGGCCAGCATCTCGTGGGCAATCTGCGCATAGCGCGGCTCATCGGCACCCACCAGTCCCAGCCCTGCGCCGCCCAGAACAGGGACTACGCCATAAAGCGTAAAGAACCCCATGAACAGCAGCAGACTGGCAATCTCCAGCCACGGAATATCCGCCGGCAGCTTCCATCCGCCGCTCGTGCTCGAATTGGCTCTCGCTTCGTTCAAAACGGGGGGCAGTTCCGCGCCCACAATCTCATTTCTGACTTCAGAACTATCTCTGGCATCGCACACCAACTCTGGCATCGCGTACAATTCCATCGGCCAAGCTGGGGTATCCGGCCCGTACCCAGCCTATCAGAATTTTCATCGCCACTCGGCGAGCCTTACAACTCCACCGCACGGCCCGTGTCGCGCTCCCGTTCGACGGTCCAATCCTCCACCTTCGACCCACCCAGCAGCCAGGCCCTCGCTGAGGGCCCAACCTTTCCATCCGCGCCACGAAAAAGAACCTCTTCAATCCCATCGCACGCACCCTCAACCCCGCGTTCGCTCTCCATCGCCCTGCGGACTCGCTGCGCATTCTCAGTGAATTCCCGCTCGTCAAGCAATCTCCCCAGCAGCGGCACCGCGCGCTCGACGCAAAATTCAGTTCGTGCCAGGCTGAATCCAACCCGTAGCCTTTCCATGCGTCGTGCGTTGTCTGGCTGGTCCCAGCCAAACGGCACAATCATCTGCGGCTTGCCCGCGCGCAAAGCCTGTCCGGTTGTTCCCGACCCACCCTGATGGATGATCGCCGCAGCTTGCGGAAAAATCGACTCATACGACACATACGGAATGCTCAGACAATTGTCGCCAATTCCCCCATCTGAAAATGCACCGTCAGGACGCGCGCCTACCAGAACTGCTCGTCGTCCCATCCTCTGAGCGATCATCGCGCTGATCTCAAAAAAACGCCCAGCAGAATGCACAGCCGTTGAGCCTTGCGTAAAAATCAGCGGTGCTTCGCCGTTGGCCAGGAACGCGCTCAAGCGCGGGTCAACGTCATCGCATCCGGCGGCACACTCCAGAAACACAAATCCCGGCTGCAACGTCTGCGTCGGCCAGTCCGGCTGCGGCTGCGCAAATTCTCTCGAAAACAGCGCCAGCACTCGATCCCGAGAAAATTTATCGCTGAATACCGGATCGCACGAATCGCTCAACCCGATCTGCCTTCGCAGTTCTCGCACGGGATTCCACCAGTGTTTTGTCGCAACGCG
>JAKBAG010000011.1 GCA_021809235.1 Acidobacteriota bacterium | reverse complement strand
ACCAGACCAACGGACAATATGGACAGGCCACCCACCAGCAACTCCCGGGTGCCGTCGCCTGTTGGTTGTGTGCGCTGCGAAGGATGAGGCCGTTCGTTCATGATCTTCCTGATAGGGTTACCGGATAGGATTGCCGCGTACTTCAGGCCCGAGCCGCCGCCAGCATGGCATAAACGATGACGCCGGTGACCGACACATAAAGCCAGACCGGAAAGGTCCAACGCGCAATGCGACGGTGATTTGGGATGCGTCCGCTGAGCGAAAAGAAGAAGGTGATCAGAATCATGGGCAGTGCCACAACGCTGAGCAGAATGTGGCTGACAAGCAGAATCAGATAAAACGTGCGCAGGGGACTCTGGGGATAGTGGCTTTCCCCATGCAGGGCGTGATTGACGATGTAGCTGACAAGGAACAGGGCAGAAAACGCAAAGGCGGTCAACATGGCTGCACGATGCGCCTGGATTTTACGCGCCCGGATGAGGACAAATCCGATCATGAGGGCCATGGCGCTGAGACCGTTGAGCAGCGCATTCAGAGCGGGAAGAAAGGTCAACCGGAGGCTGGATGGATCCGCAGCCGGATGCACATAGATGAGCCAGAAGAGAAACAGCGTGGCAACAAGACTGATGCCAAGAATGGCAAGGATTGCAGGGCGGGTCGCGGTCGATGTGGGAGCAGTCATGATGAACAAGTTCCTCGCAGATTATCGAATCGTGGCAGCCAGCATGAGTCCGGTGAGCAGCAACGGCAGATACAGGACACTGACCTTGAGCAGATCCCTGGCTACCATGCGACTTTCCGTCTCATCCGTGGTCCGCAGGATACGACTGAAACGCACGGTATAGCCCAGATAAAAGACTCCCAGCAGCGTTGCCAGCACGGCATAGGCGACACCGGCCATATGCAGCCACCAGGGGGCCAGACTGACCGGGATCATGAGCACCGCGTACACCAGCGCTTCGATGACCGTGGAAAGCCCATCCGGCTGCACCACTGGCAGCATGCGAATACCGGCACGAGCGTAGTCATGACGATAGAGCCAGGAGATGGCCATGAAGTGTGGAAACTGCCAGATGAACAGGATGGCAAACAGCGCGACTCCCTGCCACTCGATCTGGCCGCGCGCGGCCGTCCAGCCGAGCAGAGGACCGGCAGCACCCGGGAAGGCTCCGAGAAACGTTGCCAGTGTGGTCACGCGCTTGAGCGGCGTATAGATGGCGACGTAGGTGAAGACTGTGAGCAGGGCCAGGGCAACGGTGAGCAGATTGGTGGTCATCAGCAGCGTCCAGCCACCGAGCAACACAGAGCCGAGTCCCAGTGCCAGCCCGACGGGAAGCGAGATGCGACCGGCAGCAATGGGTCGGTGGGCAGTGCGTAGCATCCGAGCATCGGATTTGCGCTCCATGGCCTCATTGAGCGCACTGGCTCCGGCAGATACCAGCGCCACACCAATCAGTGTTTCCACCAGCCCCCTCTGGACGCTGGTAATTCCGGATCGGATGGAACCCAAGTAGAAGCCTGCCCAGGTGGTGATGAGGACCATCATTGTTACCTTCACCTTGAACAGCTCGCGCAGATCGCCGATGAACGTAGCCGTGGCTCCGGCTGAGGGATGCATAGCGTGCTGAGCTGCCTTCGCGGCAGAGACTTGGGCGGCGGTATCCGTAGGCGCAGAGGAACTCATCGTGATCAACAAAAAAGGAGCACGGAACGAAACAAGTCACTCCGCCAGGCCCCGGGCCTGCATTCAGAAAATGGGCAATACCGTACCGGTCAAGGGACAAGCAATCTAGGCCCTGTTTCTATGATACCCGCTCCACTCTGCCAGCGGGATAGGCATCAGGAGAAAGGATTTCAGGGATGTTGATGGGACGCATCGCTGGAGCCTTCATTCCTCCGCAGCCAATTCAGGATATGTACGACCACCTGATCCGGGGAAAGTGCATCGACTGGAATGGTTGTATGCGCCTGCCGATAGAGGGGAAGCCGCTGCGCGTAGCGAGCAGCAAGGCGGGTGCGATCGGCAAGAACCGGGCGTTCATGAACGGAATCTGCCGTGCAGCGGCGGATTGCCTCCGGCAAGGAAACCTCCAGATGAATGAGCTTTACCTTTGGGGAATAGAGGAGCAGTTCGCGCGTCTGCGCATCCTCCATGGCACCTCCACCCAGAGCAAGCAGCTGTGGAATCTGCGTGGGAGCCGTGGCAGCGGGGTTGGACTGCTGCTGGACCGCCAGGACCAACCGGCGAATGGTCTGGTGTTCGAGCGCGCGAAACCACGGCTCACCATGCCGAGAAAACAGCTCGGCGATGGTGCTCCCGGTCTCTGCCTCGATCAGGGAATCCGCATCCTGAAACTGCCATCCGGACTGCTCGGCAAGCAGCCTGCCCACCGTTGTTTTCCCTGCCCCCATGAAGCCGGTCAAAGCAAGCAACAGAACTGGCGATTCGGCTGGACGAACGTGCGAAGGATCAGGTGCGGTCACTGGCGATGGCCTTTTCGATTTTCTGCCACAGCATGTCGTCCGGCTCTTCTTCTGTGGGTAACAGCATCCGAGCGGCCTGGGCGATGGTTTCCAGTTCGGCTAGCAGTGCCTGGCATCGCGGGCACTGGCGCAGATGCGGATCCTGGTCGAAATCGTCGCCAGCAGCGATACGCGCGGCCATGCCTTGCTGAAAGGCGGCACAGTCGAAGTCCACAGCCTTCGTAGAGTCATATTCCTGGGATGGGGAGGGATTCCGTTGTTCGGGAGCAGTCATGAATGCACCTCCGTGGAGTGCCGCACGCTTAAGGCCTCGCGCAACTTCATGCGCGCCTTGTGCAACTGGGATTTGGAGTTGCCGATGGAGCAGTCCAGCATGGTTGCAATCTCATTGTGCTCGTATCCATCGATATCGTGCAGCATAAAAATCAGGCGGTAGCCCGCTGGCAGGTCGGCAATGGCTTTTTCCAGCGCCATCCGATCAATGGAGCCGGTCAATTGCAAGTCCTGGGTACCGAAGCTGCGCATGGGGCCCGACTCTGGCGAAGGATCCATCGCTTCATCCAGAGAAACCAGATTCAGTCCCTTGCGGCGCAGATGCATGAGCACCACATTCACGGTGAGCCGATGCAGCCAGGTGGAGAACGCAGAGTCCCCGCGGAAGGTAGCAATCTTCCGATGCAGCTGCAGAAAGGCTTCCTGGGTAAGATCTTCAGCCTCAGTCACATTGCCAACCATACGCAGGCAGAGGGAGTAGACACGGCGCTTGTGCTGCGCGTAGAGCTCGGCAAAGGCAGCATTGTCCCCGGACTGCGCCCGGGCGAGAGTATCGTCTGCCGCATCGGCACGCACACTGGCAGCGTCAGCGTGGCTTTCCACTTCAGTAACCGATGTGTCTGCCTGTCTGGTGGGCAAGTCTATTCCTGCTTCCTCGGGTCTGGTTGCTACCGATTGCACCAACCTCCCTTTCGATGAGCCCTTGCAGTGATTTGGTTGCTGGAAATCTCCTGCAAAAGTTGTCTGCACTTATTAGTATAGTGAGCGGAAGCAAAGTCCATTCCTTGCCATCCTGAAGACGCACGCGTGTTCTTGGATCAGGGAGACGGGAAGCGGAGGTCGCAGACTATTTCCACAGTGTGGCAGCAGAATCGGGCGAGCATCAGGATGCGTGTCGGTCTACGCCGGTTCGTTGCCGCCGCTGTCATGTTTTTCGGTGTCATTGCTGCTCATCCACAGTCTCCGCTACACCCCTCTCCAGAGCCGGTTACGGTTGGACCGGATGCCACACGAACCACTGCGGATCCGGCAGACATGCTGGCCGGGGATCGAAGGATACGTCGCTGGCAGGGCATGACCGTATTGCGATTAGAGTTTACCGGGGTAAGCCAGGATCGGCTGACGCCTCTGCCAACCACGCTGGATGTCCAGGTGGGCAAAGCGCTGGAACCAAACGAACTCGACGCGAGTCTGCGCAGGCTCTATGCAACGGGACTCTACGATGCTCTTGTCGTCTATGGCCGCCGGGAAGGTCGCGGAGTGGTGCTCGAATTTCGCGGAAGGCCGCGACCGTTTGTGGGAACCGTCAGTGTGATTGGCGCGCGGGGGGCAAACAGCAATTCCCTGCTGCTGCGCGCCAGCAGACTCACACCCGGTACCCCGTTTTCTGATCAGACGTTGCAGCGTGGTGAAGCGTTCATGCAACAGCAACTGGTTCGTCTGGGGTATCCGCAAGCAAAGATTCACCATGTGATCACGCCGCAGCCGCAGGATCAGCTTGTGAATATTGCCTTCACAATTGATCCCGGCAACCAGGCGCGCACCGGCAGTATCTCGCTGACGGGCGACAGCGGCATGAACAGGGAGGATTTCGAGCGATATGCCCACCTGCGCAGCGGCGAACATGTGACGCCGGAAACCAGCAGTAAAGCCATGAACGGTCTGCTGAAGGAATATCGGCGGCAAAGCCGACTGGAGGCAGACGTTAAGCTGGCCGAGCAGCATTACGATGCGGCTCGCAATCTAGTGGACTACAAGTTTGTTGCCAATCGCGGTCCTATCGTGGAAGTGGTCGTGGATGGAGCACATTTGGGCCAGGACAAAATCCGATCTCTGGTGCCGGTGTATGAAGAAGGAGCTGTGGATGAAGATCTTCTGAATGAAGGCAACTCCCGCATTGCCAACTACTTTCAGAGACTTGGCTACTTCGACGTTAAAGTACGGCATGACAGGCTGAGTGCTCTGGAGCAGGCAGCGCATTCCGGCAAGGTCCGCATTCTGTACCACGTAGATCTGGGCGTGCGGCGCAAAGTGGAGCGGGTAACCCTGGAGGGTGCGCATTACTTTGATCGCAGCACACTGCGCGACCTGCTGAGTGTGACCGCGGCGAATGCCTTTGACCGGCACGGGTTGTATAACCAGCAATTGGTGCAGAGCGATGTGGCTGCGATCAAAGCGATCTATCAGAACAACGGCTTCGCCTCTGTGCAAGTGACGCCGCGCATCACCAGTTCCAAGCCCACAACCGCGCAAAGCAGAGGCAGGAAGAAGCCGGCTGGCCTGATTGTGACCTATGCCATTGAGGAGGGTCTGCAGCAGCGCGTGCGCTCGGTGGAGATTCAAGGCAACGAACGCATTGCCGGCAAGGAGCTGATGCATCTGCTGAATACAGCTCCAGGACAACCGCTTTCTCCCGAGAACCTGGCACTGGATCGCGATGCCATGCGGACGTACTACCTGAGCAAAGGATTTGATCAGTCGGATGTGCAAGTGACCGAGACCGCATCCAAATCTCAGCCTGACCAGACGCATGTCGTCTTCCATGTGCAGGAGGGCGAACAGGTATTTGTGCGCAATGTGCTGACGACCGGACTTCACTTCACACGGCCGGCAACGATTGAGCATTCCGTCACCATTCACGCCGGTGACCCGCTGAACCAATCCGCTCTGCTTGAGACGCAGCGAAACCTCTATGATCTGGCTCTGTTCAGTGAAGTGAATCCGGTTGTGCTGAATCCGGAAGGCCAGCAGCCGCACAAGACTGTACTACTGCAGACCGTGGAGGCGCGCCGTTGGGATATTAGCTATGGAGCTGGCTTCGAAGTGCAGACAGGCACGGTGAATGGATCGCCCACAAGCAATCCCAATGGCACCGTCGGAGCCAGCCCGCGAGTGCTGGTGCAGGTGAGCCGAAGTAATCTTTTTGGACGCGATCAGACGGCTTCCATTCGCGGTCACTATGGATTGCTGGAGCAGCAGGTGGATCTGCTCTTTCAATCCCCACGCTTCCATAACAATCGCAATCTTGAGCTGCTTATCTCCGGCGACTATAACAACAGCCAGGACGTGGTGACCTACAGCGCCTCTACACTGCAGGCCAACTTCGGCATTACACAACACTTTTTCGGAGAGCATGAGTGGCTGAGCAAGGCCAACACGCTGCAATACCAGTTCGTCTTTCGCCGCGTGAAGGTGAATGCCAACAGCGTGCAGGTGCCCATCACCGACATTCCACTGCTGGCGCAAGCTGTCCGCGTTGGCGGTCCGGGATTCACATGGATTCGCGACACCCGCGATGCCCCGCTGGATGCGCACCGTGGAACGTATACGAGCTTTCAGGAGTTTCTGTCTTCCGCTATCTTCTCGTCACAGGCAAACTTCAATCAGATTGATACGTCCAACTCCAGCTACTACGAGCTTGGGAGGACGGGAATTGTGTTTGCCCGCAATACCCGCTATGGTCAGGAGCGCGCGTATGGCAACCCTGCCGATGAGTTGATTCCGCTGCCTGAGAGGCTCTATGCCGGCGGCGCCAACTCCCATCGCGGCTTTGGCATCAATGCCGCCGGACCTCGTGATCCCCAGACCGGATTTCCGATCGGTGGAGCCGGCGTCTTCGTCAACAGCCTGGAACTTCGACTTCCCCCTCCAACACTTCCGTACTTTGGAACGTCGCTGAGCTTTGTCCCTTTTCACGATATGGGCAACGTCTTCACGAACGCTTCGGATATATGGCCCAGCATGCTGCGTTTCCGACAGCAAAATCGCGCCGGCTGTCGCAACCTGACCCCGATCACGACGCAGAATCCACTGTCCGGCCCAGTAACATCCACCGGGCAACTCGGCACCTGTACCTTCAACTATTTCTCCCATGCCGTTGGTCTTGGTCTACGCTACCGGACGCCGGTGGGGCCCATTCGCGTGGACTTCAGCTATAACCTGAATCCACCAATTTATCCAGTAACGTACGACGCGATCAATAAAGTGGAGCTTGCCAATCCGTACGTGGGCGAAGGCTCGCATTTCAACTTTTACTTCAGCCTGGGGCAAAGCTTCTAATGATCGATCCGCGACCGAATATCCGCAGCAATCGAAGGCCCTGGATCAAGCAGCGGCTGCAGGCATTACCGTGCCTGGCTGCTCTGCTGTTTTGCGCCATTGCGATGGAGCCATCACTGTCGGCACAGCAGTCTGCTGCGGCACACCCCAGCGCAGACACAGGGCAATGGCATCGCTTGAATGCTGTGGTTGCGGTGGTCAATCAACAGGTACTGCTGGCCAGCGATGTGGATGAGGAGATGCGACTGGTGCACCTGCTGCCGGGAAGCAGTACGGAAGACAACTCAGCGGCAGGCGCACTGGAGAGATTGATCACGCGACTGCTGATTGAGCAACAGATTCGCATCGAAGATCCCTCCCAGCTTAATCCTGATCCACAGGAAGTGCAGAAAAGCCTGGTGGGATTGCGGCAGGATCTGCCCGGCTGCAAGATTACGGATTGCATGACGGATGCTGGTTGGAAAAGTTTTCTGGCAGGGCTGGACCTAACGCCAGATCAGGTTGCGGCGTATTGGAAGGATCGCTACGCGGTGCTTGGGTTTATCGGACAGCGGTTTCGCAGCGGCATCAGTGTGCGTCCGGAGGAGATTGCCGACTACTACAACAAAATCCTGGTCCCGCTGTATCGCAACCAGGCGGAAGCCCCCACACTTCCATCCGTCTCCGCGCGGATTGAAGAGATTCTGCTGCAGCAGCGAGTGAATGCGATGATGGATGATTGGGTGCAGTCCCTAAGAGACCAAGGCAAGATCGAAATTGTGGATGCATCGCTCCGTGATGCCGTGGAGCAGATAGACGCCCGATCCAAAGCAGAAACACAGACGCCCCCGCAGAAGCGCGGAGATACCGCACCATGAACGAAGAGCCAGAGAACGAAAGGCAACATGAGTTTGAGGAGATTCTGGAGCACGTTCAGGCAGGCAGCCGCTGGCTTCGCCACGTCCTGCTTGTTGCCGGATTCTTCGCTGCCATTGCCGCTATCACTTTGGTTGCGCTCTATCGAGTCCTGAATACTACCGAAACTCAGTCTCAGGTTCGACACTGGCTGATACACCGGTTGGATGAATCCACAGGTGGCCGTACGGAAATCGGGCAGTTACGTTGGGATCTTCTACGCCAGACGATCGATCTGGATAACGTCACTATCCATGGCCTGGAGCATACGGGGGAAGCTCCGTGGTTTCATGTGGATCATCTGTTCCTCCATGTCGGGATTGTGGGTCTGCTGCAGTCCGGCGTGAGTACGCATGTCGTGTTGCAGGAGGCACGCATTCAGTCTCCGAGATGGCACTATGAGATCTATGCTGACGGCTCTACCAATCAGCCGCATCCCAAGCGAACTCCAAAGCCAGGCAAACCTTTCCTCGATACTCTGTTTGACTTGCGCATCGGTAATCTGCAGGTGGCAAACGGAGTTTTACTACTGGCGAATCGAACGGTCCCCTTGGACTTCCGGGCACAAAATGCTTCGCTTTATCTGGGCTGGCTGCCGTCGGTAGCAGCGTCGCAGCAAAGTTCCTTGACCACACCGGCAAAGCAGGCCGATGGGATCTATCGGATTGTTGTGGATCTGAAGCAGATTACCTTCTGGCAGGGTCCACTCACAGACCAAGTTCCTGCGATGCAATCTGCCCTGACCGTGCGAGCACTGCTGTATCGCGATCGTCTAGATCTGGAAGAGCTTCGCCTTGCCGCCATGAAGCAGACACTGATGGTGCATGGCACGATCAGGAATTTTGCCGATCCCCGCTGGAACTTCAGCACCAGCGGGGCGGTGGACCTTCGCGTTTTACTACCTGCAACGGGCTTTCCTGCCCTGCCGGAAGGTGTTGCCACGCTGAATTTTCAGGTGAATGGCCAAGGAGCAGAATATGTAGCGGAAGGAACTGTGCTGGGAACCAACGTCCGCTACAAGGATGCGATTGCCGATGCCCACGTGAACCAAGTGACAGCGCATTTTCGCGCAACTCCAGCCCTGCTGACGGTGACGCAGATTGCAGCCGTGTTGAAGGAAGGGGGTGAAGTCGATGGAGACTTCACCTACGACAATTGGCTCTTCCCCACTCCGCATCCTGGTAGTCCTGAGGAACATCGTTATCTGGCAGCACATCAGAAAGTTCCTACATCTACGGCTCGAATCCATGCCAATCTGCATCATGTTTCTTTGGATACGGTCCTGCTGGATTTGGCCTCACCGCAGTTTCGCCACCTCGGCTTTGATGCCCAGGTAAATGGTTCAACCCTGACCACGTGGACAGGACTGGCCTATGATCTTGCGATCGAGGGGCACCTGCAACTGACCCCCACCGGATTGCAACGGTCCGGACTGGCGGCCGTGCATGGCTCAGTCGATGGCACATTCCACGCCAGTAGCGGTGATATCGCTATCACACAGATGCTGATTCACCTTCCACACAGCACCGTAGCCGGCTCTGGGACGCTGGGCGTCTTTCCCATCAATAAACCCTCAAAGATGCAGCTGGAAATGACCACCAGCGATCTTACGGAGTTTGACGCAACACTGCGTGCACTGGAACTGAAGTCCGGCAATCGTGTGGGTGCAGCAGCTCTGCCAGCGGTCTTCGATCAGCCCGCGTTGCACGGCAGTGGAACGTTTCGCGGAACATTCACCAGTTCGTGGCTCACACCGGTCGTGGATGGACATGTAACTGCGAACCACCTGGGGATTGAAATTCCCCAACCTGGCGTGGATACGCCCCCAAAGTTTGTGGATTGGGATTCCGTGGATGCCGATGGACGCTATTCGCCTGCCAGCATCCTGGTGCGCAGTGCGCAGCTGCGTCGAGGCAATGCGACGCTGAAGCTCTCCGGCGAGATTGACAGCTCGGATCCGAACTACAATCTTGCAGACACTGCCGATGAATTTGATACCCATGCGATGCTGCGCGTGGTGGCCGATGTACAGCAATATCCGATTCGAGATCTGCTTCCGCTGGCAAATATTCGTGCTCCGCTGGATGGTGAACTGAGCGGCCACATTGACCTCAAAGGCAGGGCAAATGCGCTGGCAGGCAATGCCAATCTCCGGTTTGCCCATCCCATGATTCAGGGAGTGGAGCTCAGCAGTGCGGATATGTCTCTGGGGATCCATGACCAGACAGTCGATATACAGCGACTGCACCTGATGCAGGGAAAAGGCAATGTCTCGGCTTCTGGAAGCATACATTTTGCAAACAAGACCTTCCATGCCAGTGCCGATGGCTCCTTGATATCCATTGCGCCACTGCTTGCTGCCTCTTCAAGCACGATGAGCTTGCAGGGATTGCTGCAATTCCATGCTATCGGGGATGGATCCCTCGAGAACCCGCATCTCCATGCCCATGCCGTGCTGAGCAAAATTCAGCTTGCCGATCAACCGTTTTCCGATCTGAATCTGGATGCAGAGATGCGTGATCATCAGGCGGCTTACTCGGTACGCTCCAAACAGAGTGCCGGCGATCTGCTGCTGCAGGGGAAGACACAAATACAAGGGCAGTTGCCAACCGAAGCAAACCTGTCACTGACACATTTCGACCTGGGTGCAGCATTGGAGATGATGCACATCACTGGCATTACAGGGCAATCCGATTGGGAAGGTAAGGGATATATTGCCGGTCCGCTCACTCAGCCAAAGGCCATGCATGGAGAAGCCCGGCTGAATCAGCTTACGGCTGTACTGGAAGGCGTTCCGCTCAGCAGTCATGGGGATGTTCACCTGGTTTTAGCCAACGGAATTGCTCATCTTGATCCGGTGGAAATCACCGGGGAAGATACGGATGTACACCTGCATGCGGATGTGCAGATTGTTGGAAATCAACAACTGGATATTGCCGCACAAGGAGGAGTAAATCTTCGCCTGATGGAGTCCCTTGACAGCGATCTGGTCGCATCCGGCAGTTCACAGTTTCAGCTTAGTGTGAACGGCACCCTGTCCAAACCCATCCTGGGCGGTGATGTCACTTTCCACCGCGGTGCGCTGGCGCTGCGCGACTTCCCAAGTGGGCTGAGCCAGATTGAAGGTCGATTGGAGTTCAGCCAGAATCGACTGGAAGTTCGGACGCTGACTGCAACCAGCGGAGGTGGAACACTGCAAATGGGTGGATATCTCAGCTTCCAGAACGCGCTCTATGCTGATCTGACGGCAACGGGCAAAGAGATTCGGATCCGGTACCCACAGGGCGTGAGTTCGCTGGCCGATGCCAAGCTGCGCCTGCAGGGCCCACAGAACCATCTGCTGCTGAGCGGAAATGTAGTGGTCACGCGGTTTGCCATTGGCTCGGATCTGGATCTGGCATCCCTGAGTTCGCCATCCACCAGCGTGCAGCCGGTGGTTAACTCCAGTGCGCCGTCGAATCACCTGCGGCTGGATGTGCACCTGACCACATCTCCCATGCTTACATTTCAGAATGCCTACAATGCCAAGCTGGCAGGCGATGCTGATCTGCATCTGCGCGGAACGTTGGCATCTCCCTCGGTTCTGGGCAAAATCTCTCTGACTGAGGGCAGCGCATCCATTGGCGGAACGCGCTATGAACTGCAGCGCGGCGATATCACCTTCAACAATCCGGTTCGCATTGAGCCCAATATTGATCTGGATGCCACAGCGCGCGTCGAGGATTACGACATCATTCTTGGTCTGCATGGCACGCCGGGACGGCTGAAGATCAGCTACCGTTCTGAGCCGCCGTTGCCGGAGACGGATGTGATCTCGCTACTGACGCAAGGACAAACCACGGAGGAACAGTCCGTCTATGTGCAGCAACAACAGCAGCAGGCTGGAGACAATCCGGAGACAGCCATGCTGCTGGGCGGAGCCTTGAACGCGACCGTGTCCAATCGAGTGCAGCGACTCTTTGGCTCCGGGGCTGTACGTGTGGATCCCAACTTTATCGGATCCGTCGGTAACTCCTCTGCCCGTGTAACTGTAGTGGAGCAGCTGGGGCCTAATCTGACTTTTACCTTTGCCAGCAACGTGAATACCACCGCGCAGCAGCTGATCCAGGCGGAATACGCCGTCAACCGCCATGTCTCGCTGCTCATTACTCAGGACGAGAATGGGATATTTTCCGTCGTGATCAAGACGAGACGCCGGTATCGCTAGGGACTGTCAGGACTCCTCGGCTCCGACGATCCCTCGCAGCTCGTCGGCAAGCAGCAAAATCTCCGATGCCTCCTCTGCGACTGGCTCATGCGCAAAATACTCTTCGAGTCGGCGGGCTATCTCTGTTCCACGCATTGCACCAAAGGTTCCGAGCGAACCGGCCAGCTTATGTGCTGCCTGATGCGCAGCTTCGCGTTGCTCCGGGGAGCTGGTACCCAGTGAGCATACGGCTGACTCGATCATTGCGACCCGCCGACGCATCTCCGGCAGGAACCGTATCCAGAGCTGCTGCAAGGCAGCAGACATGGGAGCAGCCGTGAATGTGCGCTGCGTGCCCTGGTTGTCGGGCTGGCTGGAATCCTGCTTCTGCATCGGCGTTCCTGTGAAATGACTACCAGCCCAGGATCTTCTCCATCTGGTTGGCGAGTGTGAGCGGATCAAAGGGCTTGGTCAGCACGGCTCGCACTCCCAGATCTGCAAAACGCCGCTGATCGGCGCTTTGCACCTTGGCCGTGAGCAGGATAACTGGAATTGAGGCTGTTGACGGCGACTTCTGCAACTCACGGAAGGTGGTCGGGCCGTCCATGCCCGGCATCATCACATCCAGCAGAATTGCATCTGGCTTGTCCTGCCTGGCACGATCCAAACCAGCTGCGCCGTTGTTCGCCACGATCACCTCCCAGCCGGCTACAGTTTCCAGGCTCAACGCGGCAACTTCGCGAATATCATCTTCGTCATCAATAATCAGAATTTTTCTGGACATCCCCTATGCCTCTTCTGTGTTTGGAAGGATGGGTCATTTGCTGGCAACAGCGCCGAACTGCGGATCGGCGGCAGCAATATCCCCATGCGATTGTGGATCCACTTTGGCGGAGTCTCTCCTTTGCCGGGAACGCCGCAGCATGGTCATCACTAGCGATTCCAGCTGCTGCGGTTGCACTCTTGCCTTGGTAAGGAACTGTGTTGGCCCAAGTTGCAACAGGGAACGCTCATCGTGCGGAATCTCCCGCGCCGAGTAGACGACGAGCGGCAGGTGTGCATACTCCTCGTTCTGTCGCAGCCAGTCCACCACATTGAATCCATCCCCATCGGGCAGGGAAAGATCCAGCACGATCAACTGCGGCCGGAAGGACAGGCACGCATGCATGGCATCCTGGCGGGTATGCGCCTGCTCAACCTGCATGCCGCTTCGCACAAATACATCGGCGATGATGCGAGCCAGATCGACATCATCCTCCACAACCAGAATTCGTCCCGGCTCACCCGGAACAGAAAGTACACCGGCAAGATCATGCAGAAGTTGATCTTCCCTTTCGGTCTTCTGAATCCAGCCATCGGCACCTGTGGGCAGAGATGAAAGCGCTTCGGGAATCCCCATGCTGAGCAGCACGATGGGGACCTGCTGCGCGGCTGGCTGTTGACGCAACTGAGGCAGTATCTCCCAGCCATAAAACTTGTCCAGCGAGGCATCCAGAAGTATCGCCTCCAGATCCCGCGGCACCAGCCGATCCGGTCCAACCCAGAGCGCATCGAGTGTGGCCTTTGGAGTGGCGGCTTCGATCACCTGGTATCCATGCCGTCGCAACATGGCTGCCACGCTTGCGCGCGAACGATCATTGGCATCGGCAATCAACAATGTCCCCTGGGCCATGGGCTCGTCAGGGGCTTTGACGGAAGCAGTTTCCAGCGTGGGATTGAAGGGAAGAAGCACCCGAAAAGTGGAGCCGCGAACCGCATTCCGTTCTGCCCAGATTTTGCCTCCGTGCTGCTCCACGATGGTCTTGCAAATTGCCAGTCCAAGTCCGCTGCCACCTTTCTGCCTGGAGTCGGAGGCATCCACTTGCTGGAAGCGGTCGAAAATCTTGTCCAGCTTGTCTGCGGGGATGCCACGGCCCTGATCGATGACGGAAAGGATGACCGCACTGGAGCCAGTCCGCAGCGTCACGGATATGGTGGCATCCTTGGGTGAGAATTTAATCGCATTGGACAGCAGGTTGGTCAGCACTTGAAGTAGCCTGTCCGGATCCGCCTGCAGCTGCACGGCATTGGCATCGTGGATCAGCTGCACACCTGCCGCATCGGCTACAGGCTGCATGCCATCCATCGCCTGCTGCACGATATCCTGCAGGGCCACCGGCCGGAAGCTCAACGGCTCGCGTCCGCTTTGAATCCGCTCCAGATCCAGAATGTCATTAATCAGGCGTACCAGACGGTCGGAGTTCGACAGGGCGATTCGCAGTAGATTGGCTGCCTTGTCATTCACATCGCCAAGAATGCCTGAGGATAGCAGCCCAAGAGCGCCGCGAATCGAGGTGAGCGGAGTACGCAGCTCGTGACTGACGGTGGAAACAAACTCATCTTTAAGTTTGTCGAGGGCAAAGCGCTGTGTAACGTCACGAAAGCTGATTACAGTTCCAGAGTAGCGGCCGTTTTCCAGAATTGGCGTGAGGGAAAACTCGGCAGGGAATGAGCTTCGATCCTTCCGCCAGACGACGATTTCCCCGCCGACAGCCTGATGCTGCTCCATGCCAGCTTTCAGGAGGCAATCGTCTCCGCATTCCTCCACTCCCCCAGGACGCGAACCGTGCAGAAGTTCATGCATATCCAGGCCCATGGCATCGGAGGTCTCCACACGTAACAGTCGTGCTGCTGCTGGATTCAACATGGTGATGGCGCCGTGCTGATCCATGGCGCATATCCCGTCGGCAATTGTGTCGAGCAGAATTTTCTGCGTATGATGCAGTTCATCAGCTCGTTCCTGCTCGCGGGAGCGCGCCAACATCTGGCCCAGTGGCGTCAATACCGTTTCGACAGTGGCTACTGTTTCCAGATCTTCGCGCATGCGCTTCCGACTGAAAAACTCCAGAACTGCAATCTGCCGGGTTCCTGCTCGTACCGGTATGGCCCAGCCACTGCTGAGACCGAATCTCAGCCCCGGATGATGACTCCAAACCGAGTTGGAAGCCGAAAAATCCTCCACCCATATGCGCTGGTTGCGACGCATGACTTCCTGTGCCAACTGCGTGTTCTCCGTCGCTCCATGCATCATGGTCTGCTGCAGAAATGCATCCATTTGTGGATCCGGCGCAGCCCATCCCACGTGGAAAAACAGCTCGTCTCCCGTCTGGGTTGATTGCCATAGGAACCCAGCATCCCAACCAAGGGAAAGGCACAGCGCTTCGAGGATGCGTACCGAGGCCGACTGCGAGGAGGCACTCTGACTCACAATCTGGGTCGTGGACAACTGCAGGGCCAGTCTTCTCTCCCTGCGCTTCTGCTGGGTTACATCGCGCACGATACACCGGATCGAACTTACTGTCGCCGCCTGCCTGCGAGAACTGAGGGAAATCTCCAGCTCCAGCGGACGACCATCCCAGCTATAGGTTTGCAGTGCAAATCCATCCACATCTTCGCCGTTCAAAGCCTTCTGGAACAGCTCCTTGACCTGTGGTCTCACGGCTGGATCAAACATCTCCTCCAGTTGCTCGACACGCTGAAAGGCCGTCTGATCCAGGCCGAAACAGGTGCTCCAGGATGGGTTGGAGTACAGAAACCTGGCATCAGCGCTGAGAATGGCAATAGGATCAATGGCATGCTCGAACAGATCACGATACCGCTCACTGGATTCACGCAGTGCAAACTGCTTTTCCGTGCGATAAGTAAGATCGAGCGTAACTGCCAGAAGTCCTCTCGGTTGCCCCATGGCATCTCGTAGCACCGAAAGATTGAGTGAAGCTGGAATCTGCAACCCACGTGCCGGCTGCAACTGGAAGTGCACAGGACGCACCAGGCTGGGAGGCAACGACATCAGTGACTGCACGCAAAAGGCAAATGGCTCCAAGGGTCCAAGCGTCTGGGCAAGTTCCGGCTGTATCCGGGCCAGCGAACGCTGGACGCGTTCCAATTCGCCAACGGCAAAGAACTCCTGAATCCGGCGCTTGCCAATCATATCTGCCGCGCGCATGGCGAAGGCATGCTCAGCGGATGGATTTGCGTAGGTGAATATCCCGTCCAGAGTTGTGGCAAAGATCATGGGATGAGCGGAATCCAGCATCCACTCAGGGTCTGGTGTATCGCCGTTCGCCACTTTGCGTCGGAGCTGGCTACGGTACTCCCAGACGAACAGCAGCAGGAGCGGCAGTGCCGCAGCGGCGAAGGCTGCAATCCATATTCCCGGGGAAATGTGCCCAACACCCAGATACTCCACAGCTCCAAGCGCGGCAAAGGCGATGGCGCTACAGAGAACAATCCGGGATTGACGCGCATACTTTGGCATAATCGAATTTCCCTCGAGGAAGGTGATCTAGCGAGCCTGCTCTTCTAATCCTTTGTTTTGTTCGTTCTTGCTTCAACTCTACAACTTTTGTGTTACGTCCCAATGCTGATATTGGATCACAGATATCGTTTTCGGTATGAAAAGAACTGCACCCAGCATCCATCCATGCAATAACCCGGCTTCGGTTACCGTTGGGCAGCCTGCTGCAGCGAAACGGACATCTTCGGGCAGAGTTCCGGCTTCTTCATACTTCCCTGCATCCTGATCGCTATACTGCTGAGCATGAAGGACTCCCTGCTGCTGCGTTTCACTTCTCTTCTGCTGGTCGGTGCCCTTGCACTGCCGCAAACCTCCTTTGCCTGGGGTAATGTCGGACATCGCATGATCAACGGACTGGCCATGTCTGCACTGCCGAAGGATATGCCTTCATTTCTGCGGACGCCGGCAGCCGTGGACGAAGTCGAGTATCTTGGCCCGGAACCGGATCGCTGGCGATCCCCTGCTGAGCCGGAACTGCGGGATGCACAGGCTCCGGAACACTTCCTGGACATGGAATACCTGCAGCAACTGGGTTCCCTGCCCCACGAGCGGTTGCAATTTGAAAAATTGGCCCTGCTCCATGAATTGGACCCAGCGCATGTGGGCCTGCAGCCCTGGCAAACAGAGGAGGTTTGGGAGCGATTAAAGTCGGCTTTCCGCGACTACCGCGAACTGTCGGCCGCTCATCAGAGCACCGCAGCGGTGCAGCAAGCCATCCTCTTTTATATTGGATGGCTCGGCCACTACGTGGGCGATGGCTCGCAGCCCCTCCACACCACGGTGAATTACAACGGCTGGGAACTGGCCGCCAATCCCAACCACTTTCATCGCGAACCGGGGATTCACAGCCTGTTTGAAAGCACCTTTGTTGGTCCCGAGGGGGCAAATATTACCCGCGCCCAGGTGTCAGCGCGGATGACACCGGTTCTGCCCATCAAGGGCGATCTGTTTGATGCCTACATGCACTACCTGCAGACCACTTCAACCTATGTGGACCCACTTTATCTGCTGGATAATCAAGGCGCATTTGCCGGCAAGGGGAATAAAGAGTCCCGCGCCTTTGTGGAACAGCGCCTTGCAGCCGGCGCTTCCATGCTCCGGGATATGATCTACACGGCCTGGATACGGAGTGCCGATCCAGTGCCGCAACATCAGCACCACTCCGGAGTCTGATCCTGGGGCAGGCCGTGGTTCCTGTGGAACCAGGCTGCAGTCATTCCGTGAGTGCTGGCAACCTTATCGCATCCGTGTTACCGATGCAATTGGTGATTTCGGAAAGCATCACGCCGGGTCAGCAGGTACCATGGCGCGAGCCATTCGACAGAACATACGGCGCAAAGCTGCATAGAGCAGCGTTGCCACCGGAATGGCAACCACCAGCCAGGCCAGAACCAGATGCGCAAACAGCCAGCCAATCTGCGGCATGTGGGGCAGCATCATGCCATGGGACCAGATTTGCCCCAAAGCGTTCCGCCCTGCCTGAGCCGTATCCGGATGCCGAAACAGCCATTTGCCCAGCCGAAGAAACGGTAGAAATAAAAGCACTTGCAATGGCATCGCAAACCAGTTGGCTGCCTGGATCGCTACCAGATTCAGGCGCATGCATGTCGCCAACCCCAAGCATAGCAATGTGGATACACCGAAGATCGGCAGACAGCCAATCACGATACCGACCGTCACGGCAAGCGCAAGATCTGAGGGAGTGAGCCCCCCGCGGAGCAGATGCTGCCACCGGCGCTGGTAGTCGCTGCGCATGGAAATGCCTCAATTCTGACCCTATCGGCGGCAATCGAACACCGTGCAGTCAGAATGTGAAATTTCCAATAGAAACTCTAAAACGAATATCGGCCGTCAAGATCGGCAAGACGGTTTGCCTGCGGCAGGATCCTGAACGCGACAGCATACACGAAATTTCCGTCGTGAGAAAAATGGCGTGCGAATATTCCCCAAAAGGAGTACCACAGGTAATACCTTTTCGCCACGATTTTCGCTTAAGGTAACGTATTAATTGTTACCATATGTCGTATAATTAGGTTACTGGGAGCCGAAAGGCAGGTGACCCATGGGACTCCGACTCCGCACTGAACTCTCCTCCGAACAGCTCCTACAGCCCATCCAGATGGCCGTTCTGCCCGTATTCCAGACAGTATTGGAGGTTTCCAAGAAGCCTGCCGAGGAACTACGGAGAGGTTGGGTGATGGCACGCATGAGGACAGGCACTGGCAGGAAGCCGTGGCTGGCGGTATGGGTAGCGGTGGGTATCCTGCTGATTGGTCTAACCAGTCTTCCTGCACGGGCTGAGTACCATTCTGCCCAGATTGCAATTTCCGTTGTTGTTCCAAGCCATTGCAGTGTCTCTGCAAACTCTTCCATTTCAGCCATTTCGCTCCAGCACGGCGAGTCTGCTGTACAGGTAAATTGCACGGCACAGACGTCCTACCAGATTGCGACCCAGTTGACCTCCAGGAATGCTGGATTGTCTGCGGCAAGTCTTACAGCGATGCCGGCAATGGTTCGAATGCCTGTCACTCAACCCACTGGGAGTGAATCTGCTCTCAGTTCCAGTGGGCAGGAGAGCGAACTTCTGGTGACGGTCGCCTACTAGATTACCCGACATGACCAAATGTTCAGGCTAAGCGTCAGGGAATGCGTCCTGGTGACCGTTCCCTGGCGGCTAAACATAGCATTTGCACTGAAAAAGTAACTGCCTACCTCTTATTTATCCCACCAAGTTTGGGTACCAAATGGTTGCGACTTACGTGCGTAAGTTGTATTGATTCCCGCTTAGGATAGACATAGTGTCAAAGATGGAAATCAGGCAAGGCAGTGTGTAGGTTGCTTGATGGAACCGATGGGCATCGCTGACTTTCAGGTTCGATGCCATAGGATATCCCCGGCTCGCATTCAGAACCATGAGAGATTGAGGAAGAAACAATGATTCATCCAATTCGCGCAATGAAAGCAAAGTTGATCACGGTTGGCCTTCTGCTGGTTGGAGCAGCCACCGTGGGAATGCCTGCATTTGCAAGCACAACAGCGACAACAACATTCAATGTAACCGCCACTGTTACGGCGACTTGCACCATTGCTGCAACAGCTATGACGTTTGCAACTGCTTACACGGGTTCCACCATCACTGCCCAGTCCCAGATTACAGCCACCTGTACGAACACGACGCCGTACACCATTGGATTGAATGCGGGAACGACGACAGGCGCAACCACCACGAACCGTCTTTTGGCCGGCCCCAGCGGCGCGACCCTGCCGTACCAGTTGTATTCCGACTCGGGTCACACCACAGTCTGGGGAAACGCCACGGGGAGTTGGGTATCAGGAACGGGCAACGGCTCGGCACAGGCTATTAATGTCTATGGACAGATTCTCGGCGCACAGCTTCCTGCTCCAGGTACCTATACAGATACAGTCACCGCCACAATCACTTACTAACCCGCACCGCAAACTCTGAATTGCAGAAAGTCAGCTGCTGGCAGAATCGCGGCTGACTTTCTGAATACGATGTTAACTGGTGAACGCTCGCAAGTTGGATCCTGCTGTATGAGTTTCTCCATGAAGATCCCTTACTTCCCTTCTGCAATTCGATGCTTACTCCTGTCCGGGGTCCTGCTGGGTGGGCTTCAGGCTGGTGCCCAGGTGCTTGCCGTGCAGCCGGTGAATATTTTTCTGCATGCCGGGGAACAAGCAACAACTCTGGGCGTATCCAATTTGGGAGCAACGGATACGGCAGTGCAGGTGCGAGCCTACGTCTGGAGCATGAAGGATGGAGTGGAGTCCCTGACTCCCACCCATGATCTTTTAGTGAGCCCGCCGATTGCCACCATCGCACCTCATGCGACGCAGATTATCCGACTTGTCCAGCATGGATCGCCGGCTAAGACCGAGGTCACATACAGGATCCTGGTGGACCAGATTCCTCCTGCCGCAGCGCCGGGGACAGTGCGTATTGTTGTCCGGCTCTCCATTCCTGTATTTGCCGAACCAATGGTTCAGGCAAATCCTCATGACACGTTCCGGCTGGAAAACTCGGGTGGGAAGCTGACGCTGGTGGGGGTGAACGATGGCAACCGCCACGATACGCTCCATGACATTGAGCTGAAGGGCAGCGGAGGAATTCTTCTGAAGCCCGTTGCAAGCAGTTCTCCGTATCTTTTGGCTGGCTCTACGCAACACTGGACACTGGCGGGCCATCCACTGCCGGATGCAACGAAGCAGTTGAGTCTGACGGCAGTCGGCATCAACGGAGCCATCCGTGAACAGGTACCGGTTGTCTCGGCCCCTTAAAAATTCGCGCCTCCTGGGATTGCAATGCCGTTGCTTGCTCGTATGGATGGGGATTGCGCTTCTCCTGACAACTGCAAGCTCAGCCAGCACTCCTGTCATCTCCGCATCGGGTCCTGCGTCAACGCCCAGTACGCATTCGGACCCGGCTTCCACTGCAGCCCCCACAACTCCACCGCCGAATGCCTGGTTGAGCGGCAATGCGGGCGATAGCATGGCTACTGTTGATCCCGCGGCTGGTGGTGGGGATGAGCCTCTGCTGCTGGAGGTGATTGTCAACGGCCACTCGACAAACAAGATTGGTCAGTTTCTACTGCGACATGGTGTCCTGCTAGCCAAGCCGGATGAACTACGGCAGTTGGGATTTCGAGTCCCAGTGATGCTGCAGAAGTCGGATGAAATTCCGCTTTCCGCACTGCAGGGCTTTTTGTGGAGTCTGGATACGAAGAATCAGGTTCTGAAGGTCAGCGTCTCTGAGCAGGAGCTGATCCCTACTCTGCTGCAGCGCAGCGATGCCGTGGCCACTAGCAATAAACCCGGCGCCGAGTCCAGGCATCGCGTGATTCAAAGCGGGACTGGCTTGACCTTCAACTATGACGAGGTTGGAACCTATACATCCGGGCAGTTGGGCGGCTCGGGCATTACGGGTTTTCGGGCATTTTCTCCCGTTGGTGTGCTGAGTTCTTCCTGGCTGAACTTTGTCGGTTCCACAACCTATGGCAGCGCAAGTTACAACCTGGTGCGGCTGAATAGCGCTTACACTTACTCTGATGCGGACTCACTGCGGCAATACATTCTGGGCGACTTTATTACCGATGGGCTGACGTGGACACGCCCGATCACGATGGAGGGTGTGCAGCTCCACTCCGATTTTGCACTGCGCCCGGACCTGATCACCTTCCCACTTCCATCGCTGAGTGGTTCGGCTGCCGTGCCCAGCACTGTGAATGTGCTGGCCAATGGAAATCTCGTGCTTTCCAGCCAGGTGGGAAGCGGACCGTTTCAAACACCGCAGCTCCCCGTGATCAATGGCGCCGGGAATATCACCATGACCATGACCAACGCCATGGGGCAGCAGGTGACCGTGAACCAGCCGTTTTATACCAGTTCTGAACTGCTGAAACCGGGCCTGCAGCAGTTCTCCTTGCAGGCAGGGCTGCCGCGTCGCAACTGGGGAACCGTCTTTGATACGTATGGCAAAATGGCCGGGGTTGCGCTCATTCGTCGCGGCATCAGCCCCAA
>JAKBAG010000235.1 GCA_021809235.1 Acidobacteriota bacterium | reverse complement strand
GGATTGCATGAGGAGTGTTTGCGCCTGATGACCCGAGCGATGCAAGGTCGTACAGCAGCTCAGGACTTCAACGATGCCTCGCTCTGGTATGGCATGGTGGGTGAGCACTTAAAAGAGACGAACTTCGATGACTTCATCCGCCCTGCCGCGAGCAAGATGCTGAGCCAGATCGAGATGACCGGAGCGCCGCTCGACGGGAGCGCACTCGAATCGCAACTCTCCAAAGAATTAAGCGCTCGCGTCGGTTGGGATGTTACGGGAGAGATCCACAACCTATTTGATTCGTATGTACCGGAAGAGACGAAAGCGCTCAGGCAAATCCAACAACAAGGAATTTCGCAATCGTTTCTCGATTTGTCTGCTGGTTTTGCTCAGCTTGCGGTGACGAAACCCGCCGGATTGGTCGTGAGACGAAGGCGACCAAGATTCCAGGAAGCAGCATTTGCAGGAGGTCAGAATAGCCCTTCTTACCCTCCACCTCCGCCAAGGCCGCCCATCATTGTGTTTTGCAAGGTGTTAGGTATCGTCGGCGCAAGCGGGATTGGATCCTCCCTTTCTGGACTGATCGAAGAAGGCTGCACCGTCGGCGTAATCTTAAGCGGAGGCGTGACTTGCATCAGCTTTATTGGCTTGGGTTTAGCAGGATTGGTTGCTACCTACTATGCCGAGTCGTACTGCTGAATTTCACTCGATGCAGACTTTGAGAGCGAACAAGAATGGAGGGAAAATTGAAAAAGAAGTTTTTGTATTATGCTCTGGCCGCTTTCACAAGCGTATTCATCATTGGAGTCACTGGTGTATTTGGCTGGCATGATGCACAGAGCATCCTTCCACCTGCAAAACGATTCGACTTTGTGATGTCTCTCATGGGGATTCAGCTTTTCTGGATATTCATGCATAACGTTTTCGCCTTCCTGAATAAAAGGAATCCGGAAAGGTCGATCCAGACGATTCGAGCATTCAAAATCCTCGTGGCTCTTCCATCGTTCCTCGTTCTCGGACTCAGTTGGTACCTGCAGTTTTGGCCCGGCCCGTACCGATGAGCTGTGGAGCAACAGGACGCACCGATTGGCTGGATGGAATCGAGGCTGATGAAATCGAAGCTGGAGATTGCCTGGATGCGATCGAGCGAGTAAGTGAGTGCACCAAGAGGGAAAACGCATCCGCCGCCGGAGAGTTCCGGCGGCGGATGCTGTTTGCGGAGAAGGATGCTGGTTACCCGCGGGGGTGTGAGTCGGATTGCATTTGTGGCTCCATTTCTCTCCGAGCGATGGCGAATGCGGCCGCCATGTTCACGTTGGTCATCGTGGAGTCCGGGTACGCGTCAACGGCGCGGACCGTCATGGCGCTGGCGATAGATCTGGCGGCTGGCATTGTTCTGCCTGCGGTAGATGTTCTGTCGCTCTTGTGGAGTCAATCTGCCGCCGTTGGCGCGGCGGTCTGCGACGACGGAGTTGTGGATATTCTGCTGTCGATTCAAGTCACGAGCAGCCTGGGCGGAACTTAGTTGCCCGCTACGCAGTCCTTGGCCGATTCTCTGCTGCTGGTTGAAGCTGCGCGCGTTGATCGCGTTTCGTGCCATGACGGCTGGCTGGCCATGGTTGACACTGAATCGCTGCTGCGGATCGCGCGCGGCGGACTGGATGTGTTGCTGCTGCTCGGCAGTAGGCGATACGTGCTGCTCGTTCATAGCCACGCGCTCCTGCGGGGTGGCCGGATGATTGATGCCTCCGGGACCGCCGGAGTAGGCGACGTGGTTGACGTTGTTCACGGTGTAACGATTAACGACGGTGCGGTTGATGTAGGTGTTATGGATAACGGTCGTATTCACGTTCATGACGGCGCGGTTATAGAAGAATCCGCCGCCATGCCAGTATCCGCCGACGAAGCCGACACCCATATATCCGAAGCCGTAGTTAATGCCACCGTAGTAGCCAACGTGAGGCCCCCAGTATCCGGGATGAAAGACGTAAACCCCACCACCCCATCCCCAGTAGGGCGGCGTCCATAGCATGCCAACAGCAGGCGGCGCTGCCCAGACGCCGGGTACCCAGTAGTAGCCTGCAGGTCCGTAGGCCCAGTAACCGGGCGTCCAGAGGAAGCCAGGTCGCGGACAGGGCGGCTGCACGTAGACGGGCAGGGCTGGTGGAGCAATGCCAACGCTGACGAAGACGGCGGCGCGGGCGCTCGCCGGGAAAAGCGCAGCGACGAGGGCGAAAAGCAGAATCGGGAGGATTCGAGAGAATTTCTTACGGGGAAGACTCATGGTCGTGCTCCTGTCTGCGGCATCGGGTGCTTTCAGGATGCCTGCGTAGGCCGCTTCGGTTGCGTCCTGCACAATTCAGACGGGAAATTCTGGAGCAGGTTGACAGACCGATGACGGCGTTTCTGCCGAGATAGACACATGGGCGCGGCAAAAGTTGCCGCCGGTTGTGGGAAAACCGGCGGCGGGTCTTGGGGATTCGGGGGTGTGTTCGAAAATGGCTCAGGCTTTGAAGCGGAAGTGGAAGATATCTCCGTCCTGAACGAGGTAGTCGCTGCCTTCGAGGCGCATGCGGCCCATCTCGCGGACGGCGGCCTCAGAACCAGCGGAAACATAGTCGTCGTAGGCGATGGTTTCGGCGCGGATGAAGCCTTTTTCAAAGTCGGTGTGGATGACGCCTGCGGCCTGGGGAGCTTTGGCTCCGCGGCGAACGGTCCAGGCATGGGTTTCCTTGGGGCCGACGGTGAAGAAGGTGAGCAGGCCAAGCAGATCGTATCCGGCGCGAATGACGCGGGTGAGGCCGGTTTCCGCCAGGCCGAGCGAGGCGAGAAATTCTTGCTTCTCGGCTTCGTCGCCAAGCTGGGAGACCTCGGCCTCGATGGCTGCGGAGATGACGACGGAGGCCGCGCTCTGGGAGCGGGCAAAGGCGGCGACAGCTTCGGAGAATCGGTTGCCGGTGCCGGCGGAGGACTCTTCGACGTTGCAGACGTAGAGGACAGGCTTGGAGGTGATTAGGCCGAGCGTGGCGAGAATGCGCTGCTGCTCCGGCTCAAAGGCGACGGAGCGTGCGGGCTTGCCCTCGCGCAGAGCGTCGAGGACCGGCTCCATGACGGCAAGTTGGGCGCGGGTTTCCGCGTCGCCGGATTTGGCTTTTTTCTGGGCCGCAGTCACGCGTCGCTCCAAGCTGTCGAGGTCGGCGAGCATGAGTTCGGTTTCGACGGTTTCCGCGTCGCGGACGGGATCAATGTTGCCGTCAACGTGGGTGATGTTGCCATCCTCAAAACAGCGCAGGACGTGGGCAATGGCATCGACCTCGCGGATGTGGGCGAGGAATTTGTTGCCAAGACCCTCACCGCGCGAGGCGCCGCGGACCAGACCGGCGATATCGACGAATTCTAGCTGGGTGGCGATGATCTTCTCCGAACCGGCGAGACGGGCCAGCACGGCGAGGCGCGGGTCAGGAACGGCAACGCGGCCAACGTTGGGCTCAATGGTGCAGAAGGGGTAGTTGGCTGCCTCAGCGGCGGCTGTTTCCGTAAGGGCGTTGAAGAGCGTGGACTTGCCGACGTTGGGCAGGCCCACAATGCCGCAGTTGAAACCCATGGATGCGTCCTTAACTGTTGAGAAAAATAGGCCGGGCTGAGCGGATGCCGAGTGCGGCCGGATGTGGACTGGCGCGCACAGAGATGCAGAGGCCAGCCTCTTCCATCATAACTGGTTGCTGCTCGATGGGTTCGGCGACCTGGCGCGGCGGGTTTCAGAATCTGTAAGTACCGCCAAAGCCGATGACGTGCCGGGCCTGGAGGTTGACGGGGACGACGACGAGGCTGGAGGTGGTGGGGATAGTGGTCGAGCCGATATTTCCGGCCACCTGCCCGATGCCGAAGTCGATGGAGAACCGGGCATTCTGGCGCTGGGTCCAGCGAACGGCGTAGTCGAGCGTGGTGGGGATGCGACCGCCGCCGGGGATTTCCTGGTTGAGGTTTTTTACGTGGTAGGGCTCCTGGGTGAATCCGGCGGCGGGAACGATGGCGGTGTGCCACGGGCCGGGCAGCGGGAAGCCGATGCCGCCGAACCAGCGGCCGCCGAAGCGCGTGGACTGACCGCCGAGGCCGAAGAGGACGGCGTTGGTCATCTTGAAGCCGACGTTGATGAGTAGCGGAACCTTGAGGTTGAGTGCGGTCTTGGTGGCGGCAATGTATACGTCTTCGTTGTTGTAGGAGGTGTTGGCGATGGCGCCAGAGACGAAGTGGTCCCCGGTACGAACAACAAAGCCGGCACCGAGGCCGGGCATCCACTTGCGATGGAAGGCGTTCTCCTTGAGCAAGATAGTCTTGCCGTGAAAGATGTTCATGCCGGAGTAGTTCCAGAGGGTGCTGAAGTCGGGATTGGAGCCGTTGGTGTGGATGCTGCGGGTGTAGCCAAACTCAAGGTGGTTCCCGATGCCCTCGGTGATGCTGACCGTCTGGACGTTGCCAATGACCGAGCCGGCGGCAACGAAATGGTAGCCCAGCTCCGGCACGGAAAAGTGCTTATGAGGAGCGACAGGCGCGACGTAGGCCGTGGGCGTGATGAAGCCGCCGGTCTGGCCTTCGAGGGTAAGGTTCTGGGCAAATGCAGTCGGAGCTGCAACGAAGGCAGCGGCGAACAACAGGCTGGCGAAGAACGGGAGTTCGTTGCGGGGCACGGGGACGGCTCCTCCACTTGAAAGGA
>JAKBAG010000234.1 GCA_021809235.1 Acidobacteriota bacterium | reverse complement strand
TGGATATGGGTGCGCTGATGCAGGTCTTTCCCGGCACTCCGGCTGAGGTTTCCGCCGCAGAGGCGGTGGCAGCCGTGCAGGCGGGCAACGATATGGTCATCATTCCGGCTGACGTTGCCGGAGCCTACAACGGACTGCTCCGTGCCGCTCGATCCGGCCAGATCAGCAGGCAACGCATCGACCGCAGCGTGCTGAAGATCCTGCGGCTGAAGGCTTCGCTGGGGTTACAGCGCAACCGGTTTGTCCCTCTGGATCGAATCCCTGCGCTGCTGGCCCAGCCGGACCATCTTGCGCTGGCCGGGCAGGTGGCCAGTCGCGCCGTCACGCTGGTTCGCGACCAGTCCCACCAGTTGCCGCTTTCCTCAGCGGCCATCACGGTAGTGCTCACCGACGATGCGAACCATACCGAGGGAGGCGTGGCATTCCTGCAGGCGCTGCGCGAGCATCTGGGATCAACGCAAAACTTCGTCGTGGATGCAAGCAATGCCGACAGACTCACGCCTGCCATTCTGGCTGCCGTTGATGCTTCGGCCGGGAAACCAAACGCGCATATCGTGGTTCTGGCGGAATCCTTTCCCAGTGCCGGGCGCACCGTGGCCGGACAGGCCACCGGCTCAGCCGGACTGGATCCGCAGTCGATGCAGCTGCTTGACGCCATCCTGAAGCGGGCAAATGCGCGCACGACCGTGATCGCCTTTGGCAACCCTTATATCGGCACCCACTTTCCGCAGGTGTCCACCTATCTGTGCACCTTTTCCAACACGCCGGAATCCGGCGTTGCCGCCGTCCTGGCGCTGACCGGGCAGCAGCCCATTACGGGCCATCTGCCCGTCTCATTGCCCGGGCTGGCCGAGCGCGGCTGGGGAATTCCGCTTCCCTCCAGTCAGGCGGCGGCCAAATCCGCGCAGCCGTGAAGGGAATCCCTGCGCGGACCTAGGCGGGATGGCCGCTGCGCTGTCGCCAGGCATCGGCAGCCAGGCCGAAGCGATGAAAAATCTCGCGGGAAAGCGCGCTTGTCGTCACGGTTCGTTCCGGATGCCACTGCACCGCCAGCAGCCAATGCCGGTCGGCAAGCTCGGGCAGCAGCTCGACCGCTTCGACGACGCCATCCTGCGGGGATCTGGCCACCACGCGCAGACGGTCGCCCACCTGCGCAACAGCCTGATGATGGCTGGAATTGACCATCAGAGGCAGGGCTTCGCCATGACGGGCAGCCTCGGCCACCATCCCTGCCAGCATGGAATCGCCCACAGTGGTCAATGTGTGTGCCGCGGTAATTTCCCTGCCGGGAGAATGATTGATGCGATCCCCAAGCTCCTCGGCCACATCCTGAATCAGCGTCCCACCCAGCCATACATTCAGCATCTGCAACCCCTGGCAAATGCCCAGCACCGGCTTGCGCATCTGGAAGGCATCCTGAATCAGCAGCTCATCGACCGCTGCCCGCTGCGGATCGGAAGGGGCACAGAGCGGATGACGCTCGGCTCCATATCGCGCCGGATCGACGTCCGCCCTGCTGCCAGGCAACAGCACGCCGTGCGTGGTGGCCAGAATGCGAGCCACGCGCTCCTGCGACTCATGCAGCGGAATCACGATGGGAACCATGCCTGCCCCATGCAGGGCCGACATATACTGCGGCAGTGCGCGCTGATTGTAGGCCGGAGCATCCTTGCCATAATCCGGACTGACCGGCTCGGGAATCGCGATATGAATCGAATGCTGCGAGATCGTCTGCGTCATACTTCCCCCTGTGTTTCGACCACTGCCTCGCTGCCGCAGCGCACGGACTGGCTTGATTGTACGCGCCCCTGCCTCGGTTGGCTCTCATCCCTCCGCTCGATCCTTCGTGTGCCTGGGCAACCCCTTTCCGCCATCTGTGGAATACTGCATCGAAGCGAGCCAGGGGGCCTGCACCCTCACTCTCGCAAGCCATGCTCCTGTTTGATTGAGGTCACCATGCACCTTCGACGCCTGCTCCGGCTCACCGCAATTCCAGCCTGCATCGCACTGGTTTCCAGCGCTGCCTTTGCTGCTGCTTCCCCATCCGCGACGAGAGCATCGAATCCGGCCGGGCTGCCCGCTCAATCCGCAAGCTTTGCCGACATCGACGCAATCGTGCAGCAGGCCATTGCGGAAGGCGCCATCCCCGGAGCGGTGGTTCTGGTGGAGCACCACGGTCGCATCGTCTATCGAAAGGCCTTTGGGGATCGCGCACTGGAAGCAGGAACCCAACAGCACCCCGTTGCCGACCGGGAGCCGATGACCGTGGATACGATCTTCGATCTGGCCTCGCTGACCAAGTGCATTGCCACCACCACGGCGATGATTCAGCTGATCGAATCCGGGCGCATCAAGCTCAACGATCCTGTCGCGGCCTACCTGCCCGAGTTTGCGCGCAATGGCAAGGATCAGATCACGGTGCGCGAGCTGATGACCCACTACTCCGGACTGCCACCGGATCTTGATCTGAGCCAGCCCTGGCAGGGCCGCAAAGCCGCCTGGGACAGGGTCATGTCCACGACTCCGATTCATCCCCCCGGCAGCGGCTTCCTCTATAGCGACATCAACTTCATCACGCTTGGATTTCTGGTAGAGGCCGTCACCGGGCAGTCTCTGGACGCCTACACCCAGGCCCACATCTTCACCCCGCTTGGCATGCAGCATACGCGTTACCTGCCGCCGGCCTCGTGGCGATCCCGGATTGCGCCGACGCAGTGGGATACCGATGCTGCTCTGACCCATCCGGAAACCCCTGCCGAGCCCATGCTGCGAGGTGTGGTCCATGACCCGACCGCGCGACGCATGGGCGGCGTTGCCGGCCATGCCGGACTGTTCTCCACGGCCGACGATCTGGCCGTCTTTGCCAACGACCTGCTGCATGCGCACCGGCTGCTGAGCCCTTCGGCTGTGGCCAAAATGTCCACACCGCAACAGCCTGCGAATGCACCCAGCCTGCGCGGTCTGGGCTGGGATATTGACTCTCCGTTTGCCAGCAATCGCGGGGATCTGCTCCCAGTCGGCTCCTACGGGCACACCGGCTTCACCGGGACCTCGCTCTGGATCGATCCGGTCACGGATACGGCCATTGTGGTGCTCGCCAGCGCCGTCCACCCCGACGGCCATCCGCAGCATGCCGGGACATCCATCGTCTCGCTGCGCACGCGCATCGCCACGGCGGTGGTGCATTCGCTGCAGCTCACGGTTTCCGAGCAGCAGGCCCTGGCCCTGGCTCGCATCACCGGCTATAACGACTCGATGATGGCTGCCCGCCGGATTGCCAACCGCAACGGAGAGGTCCGCACCGGCATTGACGTCCTGGAAGCCACCGGCTTTGCCGCACTGCATCCCAATCCCGCCCATCCGGTCCGCATTGGCCTGATTACCAACCAGACGGCACTGGACGCAGCCGGCCATCGAACCGCGGATGTGCTTGCCCACGCGGCAGGCCTGCGTCTGGCGGCCATCTTCAGTCCGGAACACGGCTTCTCCGGGCAATTCGACACCACCGCAATCTCCAACACGACCGACACCGCCACCGGCGCTCCCATTTACAGCATCTATGGAGCCACCGATGCCGCACGGCGACCCACGGCAGCAGAGCTTGCCAACGTCGATCTGCTGGTCTACGACATTCAGGATGCCGGAGTTCGTTTCTATACCTACGAAACCACTCTGGGCTACTTTCTGGAGGCTGCGGCCGAAAGCCACAAGCCCATCCTGGTGCTGGATCGGCCCAATCCCATCACCGGTTCGCTGGTGCAGGGGCCCATCTCCGATCCTGGCACCCAATCGTTTGTGAACTACACCTCGCTGCCTGTGCGCCACGGCATGACGATCGGCGAGCTGGCACGCTACGACAACGGCACGCGCTCACTGCATGCCGCGTTGACCGTGATCCCGATGCAGGGCTGGATGCGCGGCGACTGGTATGACGCAACCGGAATTCTGTGGACCAACCCCTCGCCCAATCTGCGCTCCCTTGCCGAAGCGACGCTGTACCCGGGGATCGGAATGATCGAAGGCTCCAACATCTCAGTGGGGAGGGGTACGGATACACCGTTTGAGCTGGTGGGTGCGCCCTGGATTGACCCCCTACGGCTGGCGCAGCAGCTGAATGCGCGTGCCCTGGAGGGGATTCGCTTCCTGCCGATCCGCTTCACGCCGACCGACTCCAACTACAAGGGCCAGTCCTGCGGCGGTGTGCGGCTGCTGGTGACCGACCGCGCCAGTCTGGATGCACCCGAGCTGGGGATCGAAATTGCCTCTGCGCTGCACCGGCTCTATCCGCAGCAATACCACCTGGATAGCGTGGATCGGCTGCTGCGCTCCCGCGCAACCCTGCAAGCGCTGGAGGCGGGCGAAGATCCGCGTCGCATTGCTGCGGATTGGCAGGTGGCCGTGGATGCGTTTCTGGCTCGCCGCAAACCGTATCTGCTTTACGGCGAAGATGGCCGGAAGACGCCAGCGGAATGAGCCGGAAAAGCTTCGGGCTCCTGAAGCATCTCAGGAGCCCGAGGGTAAGAATGGATTCCGTTGACTCTGCTCAGGCCTGTTCCGGTGCGGAGGCAGCAGGAGCCGCCTTGGCCTCGGGCTTGCGAATGTCAATGCCGCCCTTGAAAAAGGCTCCGTCTTCAATGCTGATGCGCGCTGCCGACACATCGCCGGTCAACGCACCCTCACTGCGGATATCCACGCGGTCCGTGGCT
>JAKBAG010000233.1 GCA_021809235.1 Acidobacteriota bacterium | reverse complement strand
ACAACAACGGTGTGGACTCAGCCGGCAACCAGTTCCCGCAGCCCAGCAACCAGCAGATGTCCAGCTACGGAACGCTGAACCTGGCCGTGAAGGTTCCCTACAAGAAGTTCGCAGAGTTCTCCATCAATGCGCAGAACGTAGCGAACTCCAGGTACAACATCTACGAGTTCATCTCGTCGGGTGGCTACTACGGAACCAACAGTGCCGGCATCTTCGGGCCTACGGCGGATCCTACCCAGGCAGGCTACATCCTTGCCTATCCGGGTGCTCCGATCAGCGTCTACGGGTCGATGCAGTTCCATTTCTAACCAGTCGGCAAGAGGAAGCCGTCTGTATGTTCCCAGCCGGCAGGATCAGCGGTCGATCCTGCCGGCTGTTTCTTTTGGTAGAAGACGTGCTTCCGGCCATCCATGGCAAAGAACCGGCCCACGGCAAAAATGTTGGGACGCCGGGAACCAATCGTTGCTCCTGCACGTTCTGCAAACCAGGAGAAGCAATTCTGACAGGGCCTTCATTGAAAGCGCTTTCGAGGATTTGCAATACTTGAAGGTATATGCCAATCGAGAATCTGCAAGAGTCTGCCCAGAAGGTCGCTGGATTGTTGAATGCCATCCTCCACAACGGAGGGTTCCGGCTGAAGTTTCGTGCCATGGCCGGACAAGCTGCCAGCGAAGAGGAACAGAGCCCTGCGCTGCTGGTGGAGTTTTCCGGGCCGGACGCGACGCTGCTGACGCAGCGCAAGGGCGAGCTGCTCCGAGCCCTGGAACACCTCAGTTCACAGGCGCTGCGTCTGGAGTCGCACGAGCAGTATCTGCTGAGCTTCGACGCGCTGAACTTCAAAGCCATGGAAGAGCAGGAGTTGCGAATGGCTGCCGAAGCTGCGGCAGCGCGCGTAATCGAGACCGGCATGCCCTACAGCTTCCCGCCGACGCACTCCCGCGAGCGGCGCAGACTGCATATGATCTTCCGCGACATTCCGGGCGTGGAAACGGCCTCGCAGGGCGAGGGCAGCGAGCGGTATCTGGCGGTCTATCCCGAGGGCAAGACGCATCTGCCGGCTCCGGTTCCGGCCATGCCGCGCCGCGGAGGCGATCGTGGTCCGGATCGCAGATCGGACCGTGGCAATGATCGCGGCCGTGGTTTCGGGCGCCGCCCCGGTAGTGGGAACAGGTACTAGACCTTCAGGAAGATACGCCTTCGATACATCCACCAGACCGGCAGGAAGCAGAGCAGCAGAAAGCTGGCGGAGTAGGCAAAGCAGGCCAGTCCCGGGTTGGGAATAAGGTGGAACAGGTGCTGGAAGAACCAGCGCAGCGCATCGCCGCGCCGCCCGTCCACAGTGACGGGAAACAGTCCGAAGGCGCCTGGCAGCAGCTCGGAGATCATGTAGGCGGCAATGGCGTTGGAGCCAAGCACCACCCACGGCCAGGTCCAGCGACCGTGCCTGCCTTTACATTCGATCCACCAATAGAGCAAAGCCCATACCCCGGCGGAGATGCCGGCGGCAGCCAGCACGTAGGAGCTGGTCCACAGCTTCTTGTTCAACGGAAACCAGACAGCCCAAAGCAATCCCAGCGAGAGACTGAGCGCGGCAGCCCCGGCCAGCCCCTCGGCTTTCTGGGTCTTGGTGTGGATGGTGCGCAGCCACTGGGCAGCAAGCACACCCAGCAGCGTGGTGGCCAGTGCGGGCAGGTCACTGAGCAGTCCTTCGGGGTCGCGGACACCTTCATAGAGGCGACCGGGAAAGATGTGGCGGTCCAGCCAGGCAACGAGGTTGGCATTTCGATCCAGGATGGGGAAGTCGCGCCCCGGCATGCCGAATCCGGGTACGGGAACGTGCGTCATCAGCAGCCAGTAGCCAACCAGTGCTCCCACGGCCACCAGCAGCTTGCTCATCGGGCGGCGATCCCAAAGATAAAAGAGGCCGACAATCAGATAGCAGATGGCAATCCGCTGCAGCACGCCGTAAATGCGCAACGAGGCCAGCGGGAAGTGGGGAAATCCATTGACGACCAGGCCCAGCAGGAAGAGGATGGCCGAGCGGCGAAGCACCTGCAGGGCCATGGCGGTGCGGGTTGCTCCACGCGCCAGGCGGGCCTCAAAAGCAAAGACGATCGAGGCTCCGACAACGAAAAGGAATGTGGGGAAGACCAGATCGGTGGCCGTCATGCCATTCCAGTCGGCGTGCTTCATAAAGCTCCAGGCAAAGCGACCGTCGCCGTTGTTGTTGACCATGATCATGAAAGCGATGGTGATACCCCGCAGCACGTCCAGAGAAAGCAGACGGTGATGTGCGGCGGGCAG
Source organism: Acidobacteriota bacterium (assembly GCA_021809235.1). Lineage (GTDB taxonomy): Bacteria > Acidobacteriota > Terriglobia > Terriglobales > Acidobacteriaceae > Acidicapsa. Next base: position 2,406 of record JAKBAG010000233.1, on the reverse strand, counting down.
GACGGTGGCAGGCGCGGAGTGCGTGGTGGGCATGCAGAAGCTCCTCGAATCTGTGTTCACAACGGTAGCGGAGTTGTTCGGTGGAGGGCAAGCGGGAAAAATCCTGCAGTCAAACAGGGAGGCTCTACGATAGACTTTGGCCCGGAGGGGTGGATTGTCGGCCAACGGGGGAATCCGGGTGCGCAGTCTGGGGATGCTGCTACTGTGTTTGCCGCTTGCGCTGTCGGCACAGCAGCCTATCAGCGGCATGGGCGGCCCAACGGGCAACTCCACCGGAGCCGCTGCCCCGGTCATTCTGGACGCACAGCATCGGCCAATCACGGCGGGAGGTTTTGTCTCCAGCGGCCCGGTCATCTTTCGGGATATCTCGAAATCGTCCGGCCTGGCAGCCTGGAAGCACCAGATGGGCAAGGCGGACAAGCAACTCATCCTAGATGCCGACGGCTCCGGTGTGGGCCTGATTGACTATGACAACGACGGCTGGCTGGACATTTACATGGTCAATGGCTCGACCTTCGATGCGTTGGACGGCAAGACAACCCCACCGCATGCCGCCCTGTTCCACAACAATCATGACGGCACCTTTACCGACGTGGCCGCCAAGGCCGGCGTGACCAATGATCGCTGGGGATACGGGGTTGCCATTGGCGATTTTGACAACGATGGCTGGCCGGATATCGCCGTGACCAACTGGGGCAAAAACCGGCTTTACCACAACAACCACGACGGCACCTTCACCGACGTAGCGGAAAGGGCGGGGATGCAACTGGGCAACTGGTCTGCAGGAGTCACCTGGGGCGACTACGACGGCGATGGCAGGCTGGATCTTTTCATCTCCGGCTACATCCACTTTGATCGCGCGCATCTTCCCTACAGTGGCAATAAAGAGGTGGGCTACGCGCAGTGCCTGTTTCGCGGCGAGGTGGGCATGTGCGGACCGCGTGGACTGAAGGGTGAGCCGGACCATCTCTTCCACAACAACGGAGATGGCACCTTTACCGACGTCAGCGTGAAGGCAGGCGTCAGCGATCCACAGCGCTACTATGGCTTCACGTCCATTTTTGTGGATCTCAATGACGATGGCAGACCGGATCTGCTGGTGGCCAACGATTCCACGCCCAGCTATCTCTATCTGAACAAGGGCGACGGCACCTTTGAGGATGACAGCTATGCCTCCGGTTTTGCCGTGAACAAGGACGGCCGCGAGGTGGCTTCGATGGGCCTCGGAGTGGGCGATTATGACAATGACGGCCGTCTGGATATTGTGGATACCGACTTCTCCGATGACTACAAGGTGCTCTATCACAACGATGGGGATGCCGTGTTCACCGATGTCAGCTATCCTGCGGGAATCGCGCTGCCTACGCGGCCGTTTCTTGGTTGGGGCGATGGCTTCATCGACTACGACAACGATGGCTGGCCGGATATTTTTCTGGTGAACGGCCATGTCTATCCCGATGCCGGGGAGCACAACTGGGGCACGACCTATGCCGAGCGGCCGCTGCTGTTCCGCAACCTGCACAACGGCAAGTTTGCGCTGGCTCCCGCGGTGGAGGGCTCAGGACTTGCTGACGTGATTCCCGGGCGCGGAGCAGCCTTTGGCGACCTTTTCAATGATGGGAAGATCGATGTTGTCATCAATCCCATTGACGGCCCTGCTGTGCTGCTGCGCAATGTGAATCCTGACGCCCACCACTGGGTGGAACTGAAACTGGTCGGTGGTGCGAAGAGCCCGAAGGATGCTATCGGCGCGCGGGTTTTTCTGCGAGCCAACGGGATGAAGCAGCGCGAAGACGTAATGAGTGGCGGCAGCTATCTCTCCTCCAATGATCAGCGACTGCACTTCGGCCTGGGGGATGCTATCGACGCCGGCGTGGCCCAGATTCACTGGCCATCGGGTCGGCAGGAGACGGTCCGCCTCCCGGCTGTCGATCGCATTTATACGATTACGGAAGGCAGAGGAATCAGCAGCCAAATCTGCAGTGGTGGCAGGCCCTGCGTCGCTTCGGAGCAGCATGCCAGACTCCGCAGCCAGACCCGCTTGAGCGATGAGACGCCGAAGGAGACAATCCGATGAGAAAGCGTGCACCGGCGCTGTTGCTGGCCGCAGCGAGTCTGGGCGTATTTAGCCTTAGCGTGGCCAGTCAGAGTTTGGCCAGGGCGCAGAGCACCGGGATGGGCGGCGCATCCACGGGAGTCCCGGCAAAGCCGGTTTACGATGCGCAGCATCGACCGATCACCGCAGGCGGCTTTGTGGACTCCGGTCCGGTGGTCTTCGAGGACATCTCAAAGCAGTCCGGACTGGCGGGCTGGAAGCATGTGATGGGCACACCGGCCAAGCAGTACATCCTGGAGACGGATGGCTCCGGCGTTGGGCTGATCGATTACGACAATGACGGCTGGCTG
>JAKBAG010000232.1 GCA_021809235.1 Acidobacteriota bacterium | reverse complement strand
CCGCCCAGACCGGCAGTCACAAATACCATGTCCGCGCCTTCCAGCGCTTCAATGATCTTGTCTGAGTCTTCCAGGGCAGCGCGACGGCCCACATCGGGGTTGGCGCCGGCACCCAATCCTGCAGTCAGGCGTACGCCCAGCTGCAACTTGACGCTCGCCTTGGACAGGCGCAGGGCCTGCACATCTGTATTGGCGGCAATAAACTCAACACCTTCCAGTCCGGCGTCAATCATTCGGTTGACAGCATTGCCGCCACCGCCGCCTACGCCAATTACCTTGATGCGTGCCCCGCGCGGCACTTCATCGTGAAACTGAATGCGCATCTCCGAGGACGCACCGGGCTGCATCGGTACAAACTCAGCAGCGTTGCCTTCTCCGAATGACTGATTCATCTCCATCCCCCATTCCTGATGATACAAAGTGCGCTAGGCACTGGCTGCAAACAGGGATCGCAGCCGGGACCGGAAACCGCTGCTTTCGGCTGTTCGCATGGACCGCTTGCGATTCGAATACAACATCATGCCAATGAGCACCGCATTGGAAGGATGCGCCAGTTCCAGCGGCATTCGCGAAAGTGGAACAGGCTGCCCCAGCCGGGTTCTGGCATGCAGAATGCTTTCTGAAACCTCCATGAGTCCAGGCAGCAAAGCTCCGCCTCCGGTCATCACGCAGCCGGCGCCCAGAGCTTCCAGTACACCACCATCCCGCAGACTGTCTCGCACAGCCTCCATCAGTTCCCATGCGCGTGGCTCCAGAATCTCAGCAATGCGACGATGGCGAATCCTGGTTGCGCGCGGCGTAGGAATTTCAATCTCGGCCAGCTGCGGAATCGCTGTCACAATGGCATTGCCATACTGCAGCTTCACCTCTTCCGCCAGCGCAATAGGAAGCTCCAGCATGACGGCCAGATCGTTGGTAAAGTGCTGCCCCCCGAAGGGAATGCTGGCTGTATGCGCCACAGCTCCCTCAAAGAAAACCACCAGTTCCGAGGAGTGTGCTCCCACATCCAGCAGGCATACCCCCAGTTCGCGCTCATCGGCAGTCAGCGTGGCCTCTGCCGCAGCCAGGGCTTCAAAAACAGTATCCTGCACTTCAATTCCCGCACGATTCACGCAGGTCACGATGCTCTGCATCGCGCTGGCTGAGCAGGTGGAGATATGCAGATCCACCTCCAGGCGATTACCCACCATGCCCACCGGATCATGAATTCCAGGCTGCTGGTCCAGAACGAACTGCCGAGTAAGCAGATGCAAAATCTCGCGTCCTGTGGGCATGGGAACACTGCGTGCCCGCTCGATGGCAAGGCTCACATCATCACTTGCAATCTCCCGCATTCGCGCTCCGAAATGTACAGCCGCAGTGGTGTTGACGCTGGCGACATTGGCTCCGCCAACGCCCACCACACATTCATCCACATTCACGCGAACAATCTGTTCCACGCGATCACAGGCGCTCTTGATGGCTCGCGCGGCCGGTGCCAGTTCTGCGATCAGACTTTTTCGCATCCCTGCAGCTTCCACAATCGCATGTCCCCGATAACGCAATGCCCCCTCATTCAGGTCTGCCGCCAGCACACGAATGCTGGAGCTACCTGCATCGAGGACTACCATCAGATTGCTCTGTCGCTGATTCATTCCGTGCCCCCTCGCGACGCTGATTCTGCTGCATGAGACTTGTGCTTTACCGCAACCTGTCGATGGAGCGCGCTGCGTCGAGATTTGCCATGAAGTACTGTCGCCGACTTCCGCTTGATGGTTGCCACGCGGCGCGCTTTGTGACTCCTATTCGGGCTGGTCGCATGTTTACTTGCACCGCCTTGATCTCTCGATGCAACTACCGGTAGTTTCTGCGCTGCAGTGTGCCCAGATGCACCAACACCATGATCAGCGTTCGGCACTGCCGCATTGCCGGATACTCCATTGGCTGCATTCGGTGTATCCGATGCCAACTGAAGCGGCACATCTCCGGGGAATCGAAGGTCCATCCCAATCAGGCGCGGATAGTGTGCATGCCACTCAGCGATATGGGATCGATACATCTGATAGCGTGCAGCAAAGTTTTCTGCACCGAAGTGCACCAGCAGGTCCGAGCCGGAATCAGAGAGCGTAGCCCGCAGATCATCGGGATCCGACAGATCAATCTCCGAAATCTCCGCGGAAGCATGCGGCTGCACATGATCCAGATCAGCAAGAAACCGCTGATACAGCGCCATACGCTCCTTCGCCGAAGCCATCGATGGATGCACATTGAGCCCCGACACCACCGGGAACGAATACGAGTGAAGGGCCATTCGTGCTGGCGAAATGGGTAGCAGCACTCCATCGGCATCCACCAGTTCCACGGTATCTCCCACGCGGGCAAATGCAATCGGCGTTCGCTCGGCAATCTGCACATACAGATGATTCGGAAGAATGCGCATGACCGTCGCCTGCCGAACCCAGGGAATGGATTCCAGTTCCCTGCGCCGTTCGGCCAGCGGGACAAAAAAGATATTTCGCCCTATGTCCTGTCCGAATACGGAAAGAATCTCACTCCGGGTCACCTGACTGGCATTCCCTTCCATCGCCGTGAGGGGACGAATATTCTGGCTGCCATCCAGATAGAAATGTACGTTCTGCAAGATATAACGGTGCGCCAAATAGACCGCCGCGCCCAACATTCCCACCAGCACAGTCATCACGACTCCAGCCACAATCCACCCGAAACGGCTCCTCGGCAGGAGTCTGCGACGCGTGACCGCGATCTCCCGCACGTCCGCACCGGCTGTGGCACGAGGGACGCTGCGCCTGCGCACGGCAGGGCGCGATGGAGCCTCCTCCACGTCCTCCAGAATTTCCACCTCGGACGGCGGCTGAAGACCTGGCAATTCCGTTTGCCTCGGGCGCTCCGGAGCGCGTCGAGACGCACTGGATGGGGCGCGCCATGCGCCTCGCGTTGAGCGCGGTAACCGCGGAGCATCGTCCGTCGGCACCATGTCGTCCCATAGCGTCGTCGATGTAGTTTTTGTCGTCACGACCGAGCCAGGTCGCGAGAATCGCCAGATTTCACTATAGATGGCGATCCCATGGATCCGCCCCCACATACGGAGCCGGATACGCTCCGGGAACCCAGCAAGTTACAGGGTCTGGATGGGGAGTCCGGAGTAGCATCAGGAAAACGCGTTACTGAATGTCCGAATGGGCAGGCAACACAAACTCACCCAATGCCTCAAAGGCGGGTCGGGCCAGCAGATAGCCCTGCATCCAGCGTATGCCGGACTCCTGCAGACACTCAAACTCCGCCTGCGTCTCCACACCCTCGGCGATCAGGGAAATCCCGAGCCCGTCACACAGCTCGACCAGCTTCTTCACAATGACCTGTGCGGTCGGGCGCTCATCGATCTTCCGCGTCAGATCCATATCCATCTTGACCAGATGCGGATTCAAATCAGCAAGCAGGTTCAAACCGGAGTATCCGGAACCAAGATCATCCAGCGCAATCTGAAACCCCTGCCGCCGATACTCCTCCACAATACCCAGCAGATGCTTGCGATCCACAACCTCTTCCACTTCGGTAATCTCAAAGATCAGCCTGTCGGTCGGAAAATTGAGCTTGGCAGCTGTGCGCAATGTGAGCTGAATGCAGGCCGCTGGGCTATACACGGCACCCGGCATGAAGTTGATCGAAAGTTTGGCGTTTGTGTCGGTCAAGCCCAGCGACGAAGCCAGTTCGATGGCCTTCACGCGGCAGCTTTGATCAAAGGCATAGCGGTTTTGCGCGTTTACCTGCCCCAGAATCACGCCTGCCGATTCCTGCTGCGGTCCTCGAACCAGCGCCTCATAAGCAAAGATGCTGCGCGACTTCACGTCCACAATCGGCTGGAAGGCCATGGTGATGGCAATCGGAGAATCAACGCCTTCGCGACAGGCTTCGCAGCGAGGGAGCGTTTTGACTTCATGATTCAACATAGAAATACCAACCTGGGCAAAATGGGCGTACCTGTCTTCCAAAACAAATTATCGGCAAAGCCCTGTAATCGGATAGGAAAAATTGCACAAGTGTTGCCTGCACAGGAAATCTTTTATGGGCGCAATCGATGGAGTTCGCTGGTGACAAGACGAATGCAAGCTGTGCAGGTCTTCGCTCTCGAAAAGTGACGGGGCTGTCATCTCCTGCCAAAGAGCAGCATATGAAATTAGCCTATCCAAAACGAAACGCGGGAATGCCCAACCAACGGCTAAATAGCTGCAGCCTCAAGTGCCTGAAGAATTGCAGGTGCAAGCTGGCTGATGTTTCCGGCACCCAGGGTGAGGATGAGATCGCCGGGGTTGGCCAGCCGGACGACTCCATCGGCGGCAACGACAAAATCCTCCACGTAGGTCGCCTTCGGATGCACGATGCGCGATGCCAGCGTCTCCGCATCCACTGCCGGGATGGGCTCTTCGCTGGCTGCATAGATCGGCAATACCAGCAGCGAATCTGCCAGAGAGAAACACTGCGTGAAAGCCTCAAACAAATCGCGGGTACGCGTATAGCGATGCGGTTGGAAGACCACATGCACCCGGGCATAGCCGCACTCGTGCGCTGCGGCCAGTGTCGCAGCAATCTCTGTCGGATGATGTCCGTAGTCATCCACGACGGCAACGCCGCGAGCGCGACCCCGAAGCTGGAAGCGGCGATCCACACCACGGAAGCTTTCCAGGCCCAACGCAATCCGCTCCTCGGGAATCTCCAACTGGCATCCAA
>JAKBAG010000231.1 GCA_021809235.1 Acidobacteriota bacterium | reverse complement strand
ATCATTCGAGCAGGCGCCAAGATGGTTTCCGCTGTAAGTAACAGTGTTGTGCCCAAGCTGACGGTGATCATCGGCGGAAGCTTTGGCGCTGGACATTACGCAATGTGTGGCAAAGCATATGATCCCAGGTTTGTCTTTGCCTGGCCCACCGCACGCTATGCGGTGATGAGTGGTGCTTCAGCCGCCACCACACTGGCGGAAGTGCGAGCCAGGCAACTGGAGCGTGAGGGCAGGGAACTGACAGATGCGGATCGGGCGTGGATACGCGAGGAGATTCAGACCAGTTATGATGCGCAGGCTGATCCGCGATACGGCGCAGCAAGACTGTGGATTGACGCAATTCTGGATCCATTGGAGACGCGTGCCGCACTGATCACCGCATTGGAAGCCTGCTCCTTGAACCCGGACGTCCCGACATTTCATCCCGGAATTTTACAGACGTAATTGCGTCTGATTTCTTTGTGTTCAGAGAGGGAAAATCATGGCATCCACTGTCGAATCTACTGCAAACCTTTATCCGTTTGTCCACACCGAAGATCAGGAGCATCTGCGTCAGGCAATCCGCGAGTTTGCTGCACAGGAAATTGCCCCGCATGTATCCGAGTGGGATCGGAACAGCACATTTCCGCATGAGGCAGTCCGCAAGCTTGGACAGATGGGCCTGCTCGGCATCATCTTCCCCGCGGAACTGGGAGGGGCTGGTCTTGGGTATGTCGATTACACGCTTGCCATTGAAGAGCTATCCGCCGTGGACGGCTCCATTGGCATCATCGTCGCGGCACACAACTCGCTGGGAACCAACCATATTTTTCTGGCTGGCACCGAAGATCAGAAGCGGCGATACATTCCTGCGCTGGCCAGTGGGAATTCGCTTGCCGCCTGGGGACTAACGGAACCAGGCTCGGGATCTGACGCCAGCGGTGCGCGTACAACTGCCATTCGCAAAGGTGACCGCTGGGTATTGAATGGCAGCAAGACCTTCATCACGAATGGAAGCTATGCGGATGTTCTTGTGGTGATTGCGGTGACGGATCGCAGCAAAGGAACGCACGGGCTGTCGGCATTCATCGTGGAGAAGGGAACTCCCGGTTTCCGCCCGGGCAAGAAAGAGGACAAGCTGGGGCTGCGCGCAAGCGATACCGCAGAGCTGATTTTTGAAGACTGCGAGATCCCGGCAGAGAATCTGCTCGGCAAGGAGGGTGAAGGATTTGTGGACGCCATGCGCATTCTCGACGGTGGTCGCATCTCGATTGCCGCGTTGTCGTTGGGCATTGGTCGCGGCGCACTCGATGCGGCCCTGCGCTACGTGAAGGAAAGGCGACAGTTTGGAAAAACCATCGCTGAGTTTCAAGGAATCCAGTGGAAGCTTGCGGACATGGCCACGGAACTGGATGCTGCACGCCTGCTGACGCAGCGAGCAGCAGTACTGAAGGATGCAGGACGTCGCATCACGCGGGAGTCAGCCATGGCTAAGCTGTTTGCCAGCGAGGCGGCTGTGCATATTTGTAATGAAGCCGTACAGCTGTTTGGCGGATACGGTTTCATCAAGGATTATCCTGCAGAGAAGTACTATCGTGACGTCAAGCTGTGCACGATTGGCGAGGGAACAAGCGAGATCCAGCGTATGGTAATCGCGCGCGAGATTCTGAAGGTCTATCCATCGCGCGGGTAGGCGCCATCATTCCTGTCTGGCTTCCGTAATGTCGCAGTCCATCCGGTAATCGGACCAGGTACGTACAGGAGCAGGGTGCACAAGCAGGCTTGCAGCTTTCGGAGATGAGCATGGCAGATATAGTCAAGCTGATTGAGTGTCCTCGAGATGCCTGGCAGGGGCTTGGGCACCGCATCCCGACTATGGATAAGATAGCCTACCTGCAGGCGCTTCTAGATGCTGGATTCAGCCATCTGGATGCGGTGAGTTTTGTTTCGCCCACGGCTGTTCCGCAGATGGCGGACTCCGAGAGTGTACTGGCAGGTTTGCGGATTCCCCAAGATGCCGAGATCATTGGAATCGTGGTCAATGAGCGTGGCGCAGAGCGTGCAGTTGCAACTGGCAAGGTGACGACGCTGGGCTATCCTCACTCGATCTCCGAGCAGTTCCTGATGCGCAATCAGCGGCTCACGGTGCCGGACTCTCTGGACACGTTGTCGCGCATCCTCGCCCACGGTAGAGTCGATGGCTGCGGTACCATAGCCTATCTTTCCATGGCATTTGGCAATCCCTACGGAGAACCGTGGTCCCTTTCGGTTGTCCTGGAATCCTGTATGCAGATGATAGATTGCGGCGTAGAGCAGATCTCACTGGCGGATACGGTGGGTGTGGCAACTCCAGAGCAGGTGGCTGAGGTTGTGGCCGCTGTTCAGGGTCGACTGGTCGGGGTAGAAGTAGGACTCCATCTGCATGCCCGACCCGAAGCTGCTCCTGCCCTGTTGTTGGCAGCCTGGCATGCAGGGTGCCGCCGCTTCGATGCAGCGCTCGGCGGTTTCGGCGGCTGCCCGTTTGCCCAGGATGCACTGGTCGGAAATATTGCCACCGAGACCGTCTGTGATGTTCTGCAGCCGCTGGCACCCTCTGCGACTGGCTTTCAGTTTGATTCCCTGAAGGAACTGCTTGCCCGTAGTCGGCAACTCGCAATGACTCCCGCCGTATCGGAGGCGCAATGATTCCATCCACTTTGCGGATTTCGGATGAGGATCGCGTCCGTACCATCCGCCTGAATCGGCCTGAGTCCCGCAATGCCATGACACCCGAGATGCAGAATGAGTTGATTGCCGCATTCGAAGCTGCGTCGCGCGACGGAGTTCGCGTGGTGGTTCTTGCCGGGGAAGGAAATGCTTTCTGCGCAGGCCTTGATCTGCGCGTTTTGCAATCGATGCACACCGCTACTCTGGAGGAGCATGAGGCTTCTGCGGCGCGGATTGTGCGACTTTTTCGCACGCTCTGGGAGCTCCCCGTGCCGACTATTGCGCTGGTGGATGGGCCAGCCATCGCCGGCGGAGCAGGCTTGGCAACGCTTTGCGACTACACGCTGGCCACTCCGTCTGCGCGCTTTGCCTATACCGAGGCTCGCATCGGGTTCGTGCCGGCGGTTGTCTCCGCCTTTCTTACGCTGCAGCTGGGAGACAAACGCAGCCGGGACCTGTTGCTCAGCGCACGCGTGTTTACGGCAGAGGAAGCGCAATCGCTCGGGCTTGTCCATTGTGTGGTACCCAAGGAAGAGCTGGCAACTCGCCTGCGCGATCTGATTGCCACGCTGATGGCTAACAGTCCGGAGTCGCTGGCCGCCACCAAAAAGCTGCTGGCAGTGCAACAGGCAGCATGGCTGGATACGGCACTGTCCGCAGCACTTGCCGCCAACGCAGCAGCGCGGCAGACACATGATTTTCACGAGGGCGTTCAGGCATTTCTGGAAAAGCGGAAACCGCAGTGGTAGTCCATTTCCTGCGGCGAAGTTTTGCTCTCGCCTGATATTGTGTCGGGGTCACGGATTGCTCAGGCGAAAGTGGACCGGAGCTTCTGTCCGTTCCACAACCATCTGCGTGGTCACGTCCGGGGCCAGTTCGATAACCTCCAGGCCCTGCGGGGTCACGTCCAGAACTGCCAGATCGGTTATGATCCGCTGCACCACCGCTGCACCCGTCAAGGGAAGCGTGCAGCGGCGCAGCAGTTTGGCCTCGCCCTTGGGAGTCGTGTGTTCCATCACAACGACAACGCGACGCACGCCGCTCACTAAATCCATGGCACCGCCCATGCCTTTGACCCGTTTGCCAGGGACCATCCAGTTGGCCAGATCGCCATTTTCCGCCACCTGCATTGCGCCCAGGATGGCCAGATCAATATGACCGCCGCGAATCATGGCAAAGGATTCGGCGCTGGAAAAGGTGGCCGCTCCGGCCACGGCCGTCACCGTCTCCTTACCGGCGTTGATCATATCCGCGTCCACTTCCTCATCCAGCGGATAGGGCCCCATGCCGAGGAGTCCGTTTTCTGACTGCAGCATGACGGAGATGTTTGAAGGAATAAAGTTTGCCACACGCGTGGGAATTCCGATACCGAGATTGACGTAGAAACCGTCTTCCAGCTCGGCTGCCGCTCTTTGCGCCATCTCGTCCCGTGTCCAGGCCACTGCTACGCCTCCCTCGTCGTTCGCTTTTCGATTCGCTTTTCCGGGGTTGGGTTGTGGATCACCCGCTGCACATAGACACCCGGCGTGTGTATGGCATCCATCTCCAGTTCTCCCGGCTCCACCAGTTCCTCCACCTCAGCGATCGTGATGCGCGCACAGGTGGCTGCCAGAGGGTTGAAGTTCCGCGCAGTCTTTCGATACACAAGGTTGCCGTAGCGATCCCCCTTCCACGCCTTGACCAGTGCCAGATCGGCACGGATACCCCGTTCCAGCAGATACTCGACTCCGTCAAAGAGCTTGTGTTCCTTGCCCTCGGCCACCAGGGTGCCGATTCCGGTGCGGGTATAAAAGCCAGGTATCCCGGCGCCACCGGCACGCATCCGTTCGGCAAGTGTGCCTTGCGGACAGAACTCTACCTCAAGCTCTCCGGTCAGATACTGTCGTTCAAACTCGGCATTCTCGCCCACGTAGCTGGAGATCATCTTGCGAATCTGCCGCGTCTCCAGCAGCAGTCCCAGACCCCAGCCATCCACGCCTGCGTTATTACTGGCAACGGTTAGATTTTGCACGCCTGTCGCCCGCAGCGCCAGGATCAGGGCTTCC